>DATMND010000270.1:0-57842 GCA_035569235.1 Acetobacteraceae bacterium
GCCGGAGATGCTCCGTGAAAGCCGTTGCGTTATTGTTTCTGACCCTGTGGACGATCTCCGCTTGCGGCCTGCCACGCACGAACGTCAACATCTATGGCGAGTTTGGGCCGCACTACGGCGATGGCGGGGGCTGAGTCCGGCGAGGGTCTGCGGCACCGGTGAATCAACTCACCATTGCCGGTGCGCTAGTAGTACCAGCCCGGACCCCAGGGGCCCCAGTTCATCTCGTTGATCTGCGCGGTCATCTGCTGCTCATCGGCGATCTG
This sequence comes from Acetobacteraceae bacterium, assembly GCA_035569235.1. GTDB lineage: Bacteria > Pseudomonadota > Alphaproteobacteria > Acetobacterales > Acetobacteraceae > JAMXLO01. The sequence continues at coordinate 267 of DATMND010000270.1, forward strand.
CTTCTGGAACACGTTCGCGCGGTAGCGGTCGTACGCGGCCTGATCCCCGACATAGAGGCAGTCGCAGATCGTCGGGTCGGCATAGGTGAACAGGACTTTGTTGCCCCGTACCTGGTGGACGAACTTGTGCGGCGGGAGTGACGACAACGAGGCCTGACGCTGCGGTGTGTTCGCCGGCACCAGTGTGAAACCTGCCGCGGCCAGCATGTCTTCCTTGGTCTGCACCGGGTTCGCGCAGCCGACCAATGCAACGGGAAGCACAAGCATGATTGAGAACTTGAGCATGCACGTTTCCTCGGTTGAACTGTTGCCGGTTGAGCCTGCACCAACCTGGAGCCCAACGCCACCCCGGCCCAAAACGCCGCGTCTATTCATGAGCAGGTGGCCAGCTTCCCCCGCCGTGACATCAACCTGCCGCAATTAAGACGCTTTTCACTCGTGTGAATGGATGGAGAGCAGATGTCATTGGGACATTCCGGTGTCATCGCTGCGAGACAGATACGCAGCGGCGGCGCGGACATAGGGACGGTGGCTCTCCGGGGTCATTCTCGGGCAGTTAAGGCCTTAACCAAGGGAGGCGAAAATGCGACGCATCATTTTGGCAATGGCGCTTGTGGCGCTGGCACCCTTTGCCTACGCACAAACAAACCCCGGAAACATGGGCGGCATGTCCGCTCCAGGAACTATGGGCGGCATGAGCAATCCCGGTCATTCCGCGACATCGTCCGCTGCTCCCATGGCGGGGCAGCCCGACCCTGAAAATTGTGGAACCCCAGATGAACCCAGAAAGTGCCCACCGATGCCGCGCAGGGCGCTGCAGACATTCCCCGCGAACCGCTAATGTAACAAGGCGATGACTTTGGAGTGCCGGGTAGCCGGGCCGTGAACATTTATGAGAGGTGGTTGCACTACGTCATCGAGTGGCCACTTCTCATTCCCTGAGTATCGGGAGAAGGACATGCGTTACCTTGGTCTTGCGCTCCTGCTGTTGCTGTCCGGCTGTTACCCGTATGGCTACCCGTACTACGGTTATGGTTATGGCTACCCATACCGAGGCTATGCCCCGTCCTACTACTCGTCCGCTCCGGCGCCCTATTACAGCGGGCAGCAATCATATTACCAGGGCTCGCAGCCAGGTTATGGCAACCCTGCCGCCAACGACCCACGAAACTGCGGCACGCCCGACGAGCCGAGGCCGTGCTACCGCTAGAGCAGTTTCGGGATGATTGGAATTCTTTTGGAATGATGGGTATCGCTGCGCTCCACCCTGACAGCCAGTTGAAACCGTTGGCGCGCCCTACTGGACTCGAACCAGTGACCCACAGCTTAGAAGGCTGTTGCTCTATCCAACTGAGCTAAGGGCGCTCCGATTGCGGCGGTGATCGTTCAGTGCGTCCAGTTCTCGATCCGACCGTAGCGGAAATTGTCGGCATAAGCCTTCGGCTTGATGCGCCGCGGCGGCGGCAATTCGATATCGTAGGCAATATCGTTCCGCTCCGCGTAGGCCACCGCCTCCTCGTGCGTCTTGAACAGCAGCCGCACCTGCGCCTGCGTATCGGCGCTGCCGATCCAGCCCATCAGCGGATCGGGACGGCGCGGCGAGGTTGGCTCGAAATCGAGCACCCACTCGTGGGTCCCGGCCCAGCCTGACTGCATGGCGTTCTTCGGCGGCTGGTAGATGCGGGCTCGCATGACACCTCTGGCTCCAGATGGTCGGGGCGGCGGGATTTGAACCCACGACCTCCTGTACCCAAAACAGGCGCGCTGACCAGGCTGCGCCACGCCCCGCAATCGGCAACAGCCGCTAGCATAATGCAGCCGCCGCAGCAAACGGCGTCCCCGGCATTTTGGCCGATCCACGCTGGCTGGACTAGAAGTGGGATCCGTCCCGGGGCGCATACCGAGCCCAGGACGCATCGCGTGACCACCACGAGGATAACTATCATGCCTGCAATCGGCTGCATGATCCCGTTCGTTGTATTGATCGTGGGTGCCGGCATCGGCGGTGGGATCGGCGGAACAAAGTTCGCCGTTTGGGGAGGTTGTCGCCGGTTTCGTAGTTGGGCTTCTGGGCGCGTTGGCGGCTCTGCGGGCGTTCGAGCGTGCGCGTGACAGCCTACCGGAATAGCATCTGGCGTGCGGCTTCAGCACAAACCTTATGGCGCGTTGCCAAAGATCCGCTGCTGGACCTTGTCGCCCACCCGGATGTTCAGCCTGGCCGTCGTTCCTGCGGCCAGTTCCAGTGTGGCGCGCACCGGACCGCGGCTTTCGATGATCGCAAGACTCTCCGGCACCGTGTTCTCCGCGATAGAGCGGATCGTGCCATCGGCGTTGATGAACACCATGTCGAGCGGTGCGATGGTGTTCCGCATCCACATCTGCGAGTCCCGCGACGTGCCCCAGTCGAACAGCATGCCGCCATCGGCCGGCACGCTCGGACGGAACATCAGTCCGACGGTTTGCTGATCCGGCTTGATCGCCATCTCGACAATGAAGTCATGCTGCGCTCCGTCGCGCGTGACGATGACCAGCTTTTCCTTCGGCAGTTCCGGTTGCGGCCCTGTCGGATTGGCCGGCTGGCCACGCGCTGTAAGCGGGACCACGGCAAGGGAGGCGATCAGCAGGCGGCGACGCATAGGGTGCGCGCTCATGGCGCCCGGCGCTGCGGCATCCCTTCGGGGATCACCGTCTTCACGATGGTCGCATCGAGCGCCTCGTAGTCGTGGTAGCCGATCGCGGCATAGAGCTCCGCGCGCGTCTGCATGCGATCGAGCATGGCCTGCGCGCCGCCGTCGCGACGGATCGCCGCATACAGCTCGGCCTGCGCCTTGTTCGCAACCCGCAGCGAGCTGACCGGCCAGATCACCATCCGGTAGCCCATGTCCTGGAACTCGGCCGCGGTGAAGAACGGCGTGCGGCCGAACTCGGTCATGTTGGCGAGCAGCGGTGCATCCACGCGCGCGGCGAACGTGCGGAACATCTCGGCGGTGATCAGCGCCTCGGGGAAGATCGCATCGGCACCGGCTTCCAGATACAGCTTGGCGCGCGCCACCGCGCCGTCCATGCCTTCGCTGGCTGCCGCATCGGTGCGGGCGACGATGAACAGATGCCGGCGGGCGCGCCGCGCGGCGGCGATCTTGGCCGCCATGTCATGCGCGTCGGCCAGCTTCTTGTCGTTCAGGTGGCCGCATTTCTTGGGCAGCAGCTGGTCCTCGATATGCACCGCCGCCGCCCCGGCATCCTCGAACGAGCGCACCATGTGCATGACGTTGAGCGCCTCGCCGTAGCCCGTGTCGCCGTCGACCAACAGCGGCAAGCCTGTCGCTCGCGTGATCTGCCGCACGAAGAAGCACACCTCGTCCACCGTGATCATGCCGAGGTCCGGTATACCCATCGAGGCGGTCATCGCCGCGCCTGACAGATAAAGTGCCTCGAAACCAGCCGCCTTCGCCTGCAACGCAGCCATGCCGTTGTGCGCACCTGGCATCTGCACAATGCCTGGTCGTGCCAAAAGCGCACGAAACCGTTGCCCGGCGGGCTCGATGGGAAGATCGGCGGCGACCAGATAGGTCATGGTGCGGGCTCCGAGGCTGGATGCCCACGGCATAGCCGAAGGCCGGCCGGAAAGACAGGCGGCGCATTAACGGTCTGGCAGTGATTGAAGGCCATCATCCCAACGGAACGAAGCTCGAACATGGGGTGCTCCGCCGACCCGCAGGGCCAAAAGCTCATCTACACGGCCAGCCAATCCAATGGCCAGGCGCTGCCGACATGGCTCGGCTTCAATGCGGCGACCGCCACGTTCAGCGGTACCGCACCGAACGCCTTACAGAGCGTCGGCATCAAGGTGACCGCGAGCGACAGCAGCGGCCTTGCGACGTCGGAAAGCTCCACGGCCAGCGTGCAGGCACCTACCATTCTGCCAGGGATCAAAGTATCCACGCCCACGCCACACCAATCGTGGGCTGACGGGCAGAAGATCGATCTCGTGCTGCTGGGGAATACATTCACCAACGCGCTGGGCCTGAAGATGACTTTCGCAGCCTACCAGGAGAGCGGACCGGACGTGACATCGTGGCTGCGCTTCAATGCGGCCACGGACGAATTGGTCGGGACGGTCCCGATAGCCGCAAGCGGGACCGTGACTCTGGCGGTGTTCGCGGCGGATGCGCTTCAGATGACGGCCGCGGACCTGTTCGGAGTGACTTTCGTTCCGAGCGGCGGGCACACCGGGTCCACCTCGGCGGCAGGTTCGTTCGGCATGGCGCAACAGTTCGACCCATCGCACGCGGCCAGGTTGCTGGCGTTCCATTCGTGAAGGGACACGGTAGTAGCCACGCCAGTCAGATAACCACCTAACCACCTCAGAGCCTGCTGCATTGCTACCGGGTCGCACTCGATCAGTTCATCGGCTAGTTTCAGGGAAGAGATCGGAGGCCACAGCCATGCTGTCAGACCACACTCGTATAATCCTCGATCCGAACATAGTGGCCGGGAAACCCGTTGTCCGCGGCACGCGAGTCGCAGTCGAATTTGTGATTGGCCTGTTGGCTGACGGATGGAGTGAAGCGGAGGTGCTGGCGAATTACCCAGGGCTTATACACGAGGATATCATCGCCTGCCTTGCCTATGCGCGTGACTTGCTGAACTCCGAGAAAGCGTGTCCGAGCGCGGCGTGACGTGCGCTCGCATGGGCGGAGCGTGAGGCTCGCATTATACTGACTTTCGACAAGGATTTCGGTGAACTGGCCAGAGCATCGGCACAACAGTCCCGATACGGCATAGTGTTGTTTCGCGGTCCTATGCCGAGGTCTGCAGATGTCGGTCAATGGCTCGCAGGGCGACTAGCGGAACGCAGCGATTGGGTCGGGCATTTCGCAGTCATCGAGCCGGGCCGTGTCCGCATGCGGCGCATTGCGGATTGACGCTGCGGTCGACCGGTGGCGGCTGCGAGCTGAACAAAGAACGGCAGTCTGATCAGCGCCAACACTGGCGGCAGCAGGCGATATGCGAGCGGCACGCAGCCGAATATCCGGCATGCGCGCGCCGCGATGGGAGTCCAGCAGGCCAAGGCGCGGCCAACCCAACGCCAGGCGGGCTTGCGCTCGGTTGCACGGCCCGGACCCTGCAAGTAACTTCCGGCGCGCACAACGGGGAACCGGTCCGATGGATATGACAGGCGAGCGGCGCATCCCCGCGCCCCGCGAAACCGTATGGCAGGCGCTCAATGATCCGGAGGTGCTCAAGGCCAGCATCCCCGGCTGCGAGTCCCTGGAGAAGCTATCGGATAACGAGATGAAGGCCACCGCTGCCGTCAGGATCGGGCCGATCTCGGCCAGGTTCACCGGCAACGTGAATCTCACCGACATCGACCCGCCGAACGGTTATACGATTAGCGGCGAAGGTCAGGGCGGTGTCGCCGGCTTCGCCAAGGGTGGGGCCAAGGTGGGCCTGGAGGACGACGGTGGCGGCACCTTGCTGCGCTACGACGTGCACGCGCAGGTCGGCGGCAAGATCGCTCAGCTCGGCGCCAGGCTGATCGATGCCTCCGCCAAGCAGATGGCGGACGCCTTCTTCGACCGGTTCAGCGCTTACGTGGCCCCCCCGGAACCCGTTGCTACCTCGGTCACCGCGGCACCCACGGAGCCGCGACGCGCTCCTCCTCCTCCTCCGCCGTCCGCGATCAGCGCGCTGGCGCTGGTGCCGCGCGAACCGTTTGGCCTGCCGCTCGTTGCCTGGATCGGTGGCGTGATCTACCTGTTCATTCTGATCCTGATCCTCGGAAGCCTGATCTAGTGGCCGAGCTGCCCGCGACCGTCGCCGATACAGCAAGACTTCTCGCCGATCAGGGCTACATCGCCGACCTGGAATTGGCCACCACAGTGCACCTGGCGCTGGCCATGCGTCGTCCACTGTTCCTCGAGGGCGAACCCGGCACCGGGAAGACCGAGATCGCCAAGGTGCTCGCCGCCGGCCTTGGGCGCCGGCTGGTGCGGTTGCAATGCTACGACGGCATGGACCTTTCGGCTGCGGCCTATGAGTGGGACCACGCCCGGCAGCTCATGGCGATCCGCCTCGCCGAAGCCGCGGGCCAAACCGACCCCAATGCGCTGAGCAATGACATCTACACCCGCAAGTACCTGCTGGCCCGGCCGCTGCTGTCGGCTATCGATCCTGACCTCCCGCCCGCGGTGCTGCTGATCGACGAACTCGATCGCGCGGACGAACCGTTCGAGGCATTCCTGCTGGAACTGCTGGCGGATTTCCAGATCACCGTGCCGGAATTCGGCACCATGCGAGCCAAGACCTTGCCGGCGGTGGTGATCACGTCGAACCGCACGCGCGAGGTGCATGACGCGATCCGTCGGCGCTGTCTGTATCACTGGGTTGACTACCCGGACGCGGCGCGGGAGCGCGCCATCCTTGCCGCCAAAGCGCCCGACGTGCCGGCGCATCTGTCGGCACAGGTGGTGGAATTCGTGCAGCGGCTGCGCGGCGAGGACCTGTTCAAGCTGCCGGGCGTGGCGGAGACGATCGACTGGGCACAGGCGCTGACCTACCTGAACCAGAAGGAGCTGGGGCCGGCGGCGGTGGACGAGACCCTCGGCGTTCTGCTGAAATATCAGGACGATATCGCCAAGGTCCGTGGTGCCGAGGCAGCGCGGCTGCTGACGGAGGCACGGCAGGCTGCGGAATGACGCGCTGATGCCGGACGTCCCGCCGGATAAGCACGTCAGCATCACGCGGGCGGGGCTGCTCGACGGCACCATGCTTGCCGCCGCCCGGCTTGCCATGCCGCCCGATACGGTGCTGGCGTCGGATGCCGAGATCGAGGCCGACCTCGATGCCGCTCTGGCCCGGCATGCGCCCGGCGAGGACGTCTGGCTGTTCGGCTATGGCTCGCTGATGTGGAATCCGGCGATCGAGTTCGCCGAGCGCCGCGCGGGTGTGGTGCGCGGCTGGCACCGGCGCTTTTGCCTGTGGCTACACATCGGCCGCGGCTCGCCGGACAATCCCGGACTGATGCTGGCGCTTGACCGCGGCGGATCCTGTGTCGGCATGCTGTTCCGGATTCCGGCATCCGATGCGCGCGCGGAACTGCTGCTCGCCTGGCGGCGCGAGCTGTTCACCAGTGCCTACCTCTCGCGCTGGGTGACCGCGATGACGGACGTCGGCCCGGTGCGCGCCGTCACCTTCGTCGCCAACCGTGGGCATCCCCGCTACGCGGGACGCCTCGACGATGCCTTGGTTGCCCGGCACCTGGCGTCGGCCACCGGCTCGCTCGGCAGTTGCGCGACATACTTGGCGGAGACGCTGGGCGCATTGCAGGCGCTCGGGCTGCGCGACCGCGCATTGGAGCGGCTGCAGCGGATGGTCGGTGTGCAGGCGGGCCGACCGGCAGGCTGACCAACACCCAGGCCGATTGCTCGGGGGGACGGTTGCGCGTGGATTCGTTTGGTACTATCTTCCTTGGTAGATAAATTCTGCCTGGGAGCCTCGACATGGCACTCAATATCAAAGACCGCGCAACCGAACAATCCGTGCGCGAGCTTGCCGGCCTCACCGGTGAGAGCGTCACGACCGCGGTTCGCCGCGCTGCCGAGGAACGCCTCCAGCGCGTGCGCCGGGAACGCGCGGCGGGCAGCCTCACAGCGGAGCTGCTGGAGATCGGACGGCGCTGTGCAGCGCTGCCAGACCTCGACCCTCGGATGCCAGACGAGATCCTCGGCTATGACGAACACGGGCTGCCGTCCTGATGGTGATCGACACCTCGGCCCTGGTGGCCGTGCTGCTCCAGGAACGTGACGCCGACCGCGTCGCCCAGGCAATCGATGCCGGTTCGCCACGTCTGCTGTCGGCGGCGAGCCTGCTTGAAGCGTCCATCGTCATCGCGAGCCGGAAGGGCGAGGCTGGCGGTCGCGAACTCGATCTACTGATGTATCGTGCGGGTATCGAGGTCGTGGCGGTCGATCAGAACCAGGCCGAGACCGCCCGAGCCACGTGGCGGCGATTTGGCAAGGGTCGCCACCCCGCGGGGCTGAACTATGGCGACTGCTTCGCCTACGCTCTGGCAAGGAGCAGCCGTTTGCCGTTACTGTTTCGCGGCAACGACTTTTCGCAGACCGACATAGACTGCCTGCCGGTTCTTTGAGGCATCGCGCAATCGGCGAGCGGGATTCCACCCAGGGCAGCAACAGTCATTATGCCGTCATTCCTGCGAAAGCGGGAACCCAAGCGATGACCCAAGCGAAGGCCGGGGGCGGCCATAGCGGCGTTGCTTGCCCTGTGTTCCCGCTGTCGCGAGAATGACCGTGTCAAATCCGATCGCCCTGGGATTCCAGCGCTTATTGCGACCTTGCACCCCTTGCGTCCACCCCGCGCCCGCGTTCTTCTGCCGCCGTCCGATGACCGCGCCATCCCCCACCCTCGCCGCGAACGTCATGCACTTCGCCCGCCTGCTGCGGCGCGCGGGGCTACCCGTCGGCCCCGCTGAAACCCTCGCCGGCCAGCAGGCGCTGTCGCTGGTCGATCTCGGCAACCGGGCCGAGGCCCGCACGGCGCTGCGCACTGCGATGCTGCATCGTCACGAGCACCAGGACGTGTTCGACCAGGCGTTCAACCTGTTCTGGCGTGACCCCACTGCCGCCGAACAGGCGGTGGCGATGGCCCTGCTCGAGGCGCAGAAGGAAAAGCGCCAGGACCGCGCGCCGCCCGGCAGCCGCCGCGTCGCCGAGGCGATGGCAAAGCCGCGCGAAGGGAAGCCTCGGGCGGAGGACGAGCCGCCGGTGCAGGACGCGGTGCTGACCGTCTCGGACCGTGAACGCCTGCAGCGGATGGACTTCGAGGCCATGAGCGCCGACGAGATCGCTGCGGCAAAGCGTGAAATCCGCCGTCTCGTGCTGCCGCTCGACCTGCGCCGCACGCGCCGCCTGCGCGCCGATCCGCTGGGACCTGTGACCGACCTGCGGCGGACCATCCGTCAGAGCCTGCGCCAAAGAGGCGAGATTCTGACCATCGCCCGCAACCGCCAGCTTACCCGGCCGCCGCCGCTCGTCGTGCTTTGCGACATCTCCGGATCGATGTCGCGCTATTCGCAGATTCTGCTGCATTTCCTTCACGCGGTGACCAACGACCGCGACCGGGTGCATGTCTTCCTGTTCGGCACGCGGCTCTCCAACGTCACGCGCCAGTTGCGCCATCGCGATCCCGAAGCGGCCTTCCAGATGGTCTCGCATGTCGTGCCCGACTGGTCGGGCGGCACGCGGATCGGCGACGCGCTGGAGACGTTCAACCGTCTTTGGGCGCGACGGGTGCTGGGGCAGGGGGCGATCGTGCTGCTGATCACCGACGGGCTCGACCGCGACGGCGCGCGCGGACTGGCGGAGAATATGGACCGGCTGCATCGCTCCTGCCGGCGGTTGATCTGGCTCAATCCGCTGTTGCGCTGGGCCGGCTTCGAACCAAAATCACAGGGCATCCGCGCAATGCTGCCGCACGTGGACGATTTTCGCCCCGTGCACAACCTGGCCAGCCTGCGCGGGCTGGTCGATCTCCTGTCCCGCCCCGCTCCGCGACGCTCGCACTTGGCGGCGGTGGGCGAGCCTGTAAGGATGGCATCATGAGTACCGCAGACACCGAAGACGTGCTGAACACCGCCGCCGCCTGGCGATCCGCCGGCGAGCAGGTTGCCGTGGCGACGGTGACCGAGACCTGGGGGAGTTCGCCCCGCCCCGCCGGCAGCCAGATGGCGGTGACCAAATCGGGGAAGATGGCGGGATCAGTGTCGGGCGGCTGCATCGAGGGCGCCGTGGCCGATGCGGCGATGAAGACGATCGACACCGGCACGCCGCAGCTGCTGGATTTCGGCGTGACCAACGAGCGCGCCTGGGAGGTCGGACTTGCCTGCGGCGGCAAGGTAAAGGTGTTTGTGGAGAAGCTGTCGTGATTGGACCCCTCCCCCCAACCCCCTCCCGCAAGGGGAGGGGGAGAATTCGGCCATGACACCGGAAATCATCGCCGCGCTCGACCAGGCGAAGCGCGACAAGCGGCCGGTGGTGCTGGCGACGCGGCTGCCCGACGGCGCACAGCAGTTGCTCCCCGATCCCGCCGCCCCAGCCGAGCTGAATGCCGCGGCGGAACGGTCGTTGCGCGACGACGAGAGCGGTACGGTGAAGATCGCCGGCACCGACTGGTTCCTGCACGCACACAACCCGCCGCTGCGGCTGATCGTGGTCGGCGCGGTGCACATCGCGCAGGCGCTGGTGCCATTCGCCACGCAATGCGGACTCGCCATCACCGTGGTCGATCCGCGCCGGTCGTTCGCCTCAGATGAACGCTTCCCCAATGTCACGGTGTCGACCGCCTGGCCGGACGAAGCATTGGATGAACTTCGGCCGGATACCCGCACCGCCGTGGTGACGCTCACGCACGACCCCAAGCTGGACGATCCCGCATTGGACCGGGCGCTGAAGTCGCCAGCCTTCTACATAGGCTCACTCGGCTCCCGGCGCACGCATGCCGCGCGGCTGAAGCGGCTCCGCGAGCTTGGGCACAGCGATGCGGCCCTGGCACGCATCCAGGGACCGGTCGGCCTCAACATCGAGGCGGTCACCGCGCCCGAGATCGCGCTCTCCATCATCGCCGAGATCGTGGCCGTGCGGCGCGGCGCGGCTATGCCGCAGAAACATGCGGCATGAGGTTCGGCCAGGTCCCGCTGGAGGAAGCGCGCGGCGCCATCATGGCGCACTCCCAACGCGTCGGCGAGCGGATGATCCGCAAGGGATCGGTGATCGACGAAACCGCCGTCACGGCATTGCGCGAGGCGGGCCGGAGCGAGGTGATCGTGGCCCGGCTGGAACCGGGTGATGTTCCGGAAGACATCGCCGCCGACCGCTTGGCACAGCCGCTGGTCTCGCCGTTGCTGGCCCGTTCGCGCGCGGCAACCGGGCGGGTGAACCTGGCTGCCGAGGTGCCGGGCCTGCTGCGCGTCGATACCGCGATGATCAATCGCCTGAATACCATCGATGAGTCACTCACCATCGGCACCTTGCCGGACTACGCGGTGGTGGCGCCGAAGGATCTTGTTGCCACTGTCAAGATCATTCCGTTCTCGGTGCCCGGCAACGTGCTCGCGGTTGCCGAGGCGCTGGTGCGGCAGAGCGGCTCGCCGCTCACCCTGCATCCGTTTCACCACCTGAAGGTCGGCCTTGTCGTCACCGAATTGCCCGGCCTGAAGGATAGCGTGACCGAAAAGACCATCGCCGCCACCGAGCAGAGGGTGACCCAGCTCACCGGATCGCTGTTGCCGCCCGTTCGCACGCCACACGAGGAAGCTCCGATTGCCAACGCCCTGGAATCGCTGATTTCCGATGGCGCCGATCTTTTGCTCGTGGTAGGCGCCTCGGCGGTGGTGGACCGGCGCGACGTTGGGCCAGCGGGCATCGTCCGGGCGGGCGGCGAGATCCTGCACTTCGGCATGCCGGTGGACCCCGGCAACCTGATCTGTCTCGGACGGATCGGCACCAAGCCTGCGCTGGTCCTGCCCGGCTGTGCGCGCAGCCCGAAACTGAACGGCATCGACTTCGTGCTGACCCGTCTGTTCGCGGGATGCTCGGTTGGCAGCGCCGAGATCATGCGCATGGGTGTCGGTGGCCTATTGAAGGAGATCGACACTCGCCCGCTGCCGCGCGAGAAGGCGCCGGCCACGCTACGGAGCGGCGTCGCTCCACGCAGTGCGCCAACCATCGCCGCTGTTGTGCTGGCAGCGGGGCGCTCGCGCCGAATGGCGCCGCACAACAAGCTGCTGGTCGTCGACCGCACGGGCAAGGCGATGATAGCGCGCGTGATCGACAACGTGCTGTCGTCCAACGCGCGTCCGATCCTGGTGGTGACAGGCCATCAGGCGGAACAGATCCAGCATGCGCTGGGCGGGCGGCCGGTGCGCTATGTCCACGCAGCCGACTATGCGGAAGGTCTATCGGCCAGCCTGAAGTCAGGCATTGCCGCAGTGCCGAAGGAGTGCGCGGCTGCGTTGGTCTGCCTGGGCGACATGCCGCTGGTAACCGGCCGGATGATCGACCGTCTGCTCTCCTCCTACGACCCGGACGAGGGGCGGCTGATCGTGCTGCCGACATTCCGCGGCAAGCAGGGTAACCCGATGCTATGGGATCGACGGTACTTCCCGGAAATCCTGGAGATTTCCGGCGATTCCGGTGCGCGATTCCTGCTGAGCAAGCACATCGAGACGGTGGCAGAGGTGGAAATGGCCGACGATGCGGTCCTGCGCGACTTCGACACCACTGATTCGCTCGCGACCCTGCCGCAACGGCTGCGGCCCGAGACGATCGGGTGAAGTTCGGATAAACCATGCCGATCTGCGAAGTCGATCCCTGGCGCTTCCAGTATTTCGAGCATGTTGACTGCCCCGAGGAAGTCCGCATCTCCACCGAGGATTCGGACTCCTGGGAATGGTATCCGCGACATCGCTGGATCTACGACAAACTGACGGTGGCGCTGTCGCAGGGCCTACAGGCCGCCCCGCACGGCGTAATGCCGCCGAACTTCCCAGTGTTCTCCAAGCCGATCATGAACCTGCGCGGCATGGGCTCGGGCAGCCAGGTGATCGCGTCCGCCGACGAATACCGCGCCGCACTAACCGCCGGGCATTTCTGGTGCACCCTGCTGACCGGGCCGCATGTCAGCACCGATGTCGCCCTGGTGGACGGCGAGCCACGCTGGTGGCGTCACACCACCGGCGCCGCTGCCCCCGGCGGCACATTCGACCACTGGCTCATTCATGCCGAACCGATGCCGGAGATCGAGGACTGGTGCGGCGGCTGGGCCCGCAAGCATTTGACCGGGTTCACCGGAATGGCGAATTTCGAAACAATCGGCGGTCGCATCATCGAGGCGCATCTGCGCTTCGCCGACCAATGGCCTGATCTTTATGGTTCTGGCTGGGTCGAGGCTGTGGTGCGCCTGCACGTCACGGGCGATTGGGTCTATGCCGACAGCGATCGCGCCGACGGCTACAGCGTGGTGCTGTTTGGCCCCCATGGGCGGCGCTACCGGCACCCGCCGACGGCACTGGTTGACGAGGTACGAGCCATGCCCGGCGTGTCCAGCGTGCAGATCACGTTCCACGAGGACAAGGATCCGGCGCACCATGCAATGCCGCCCGGAGGGTTCCGCCTGGCGATCGTCAATGCCCTTTCACTGACGGCTGGCCAGGTCGCGAGAGAGAAGCTGCGGCGGGTATTGATGGCGTGATCCCATGTGCTGCTTGCGTCCCCTATGTATGCGTGAAGCACCGCAATGAACGGAAAACCCCGTCGCGTCCGCGGCGCGGGATTCTCGCAGATGCCATGTCGCGAAGACGGGGCTGAACTCATTCAACCTATTGCTGCCGCGACCCATTGTGCCCATGCCAGCGCCTCCCGGTCCTCGCCGATCCGCGTGACGATCTGGATGCCGAGCGGCAGGCCATCCGGACCGGTGCCCGCAGGCACCGTCACGCACGGCACGTGCAGGCTCGTCCAGATAAGGTTGAACACTGGATCGCCGGTCCACTCCAGCCCAGCAGGTGCCTGACCGGGTGCAGACGGCGTCACCAGAGCGTCCAGGCCCTCCATACAGTTGGGAAACTCGCGCTGCGCGCAGTCAAACACAGCATGCGCCTCGGCAACCGCGGCTTCGTTCTGCGACAGACCGAATTCCAACCTCTCGCGCAGCCCCTCGCTGATTTGATCACGCGCATTTGCCAACTCCCAACCCAGCGCCCGGCCGCTTTCGTTGTTCATCACGATCGGATGCGCCTCCGCGACCGCCGCCACACCAGGGGAAAGCTCGCGATCGACCACGCTGGCGCCTGCCCGCCCGACGGCCGATGCTACACGCGACAGCAATGCCCGGGTCTCCGGCAATGCCTTGTCCCATGCCGGCGAACAGCAGATGCCGATGCGTGGCGTCCGCTGCGGCCTGGCATCGGGATTGCCAAGATCGCGCCCCGCCACGGCTCCGGCAAACAATGCACAATCCGCGACGCTGCGGGCTATGACTCCCACAGTATCAAGGCTTTCCGACATCAGCTTCATGCCATGCCGATTGATCATCCCGAAGGTCGGCTTGTAGCCCACCACGCCGCAATACGCGGCCGGCCGCAGCACACTGCCCGCCGTCTGGGTGCCATAGGCGAGTGGGAAGAAACCGTCCGCAACGCCCGCTGCCGACCCGCTGCTCGAGCCCCCCGGTGTATGTTTGAGATTGTGGGGGTTGCCGGTCGGCCCCGGCTTCCGCGTGGCGAATTCCGTGGTCACCGTCTTGCCGACCACCACGGCGCCTGCCGCCCTTGCCCATGCGACCGCCGCGGCATCGGCGCGCGGCTGCCATCCGCGCCAGATTGGCGAGCCGTATTCGCTCAGCATGTCCGCCGTGTCGAGGACGTCCTTCACCCCGATCGGCAGCCCGTGCAGCTTCCCTGGCGGTGCCGCCGCCCCGCCACGGCGCGCCGCGGCGGGATCAAAGCACGCGAAGGCCCGCACCGCACCCTCCCGCTCGGCAATCCGCGCAAGGCACGAGTCCATTAGATCAGCCGGCCGCAACCGTCCGTCACGCATCAGGCGCGCCGCTTCGGTGGCCGTGAGCCTCGATGGTTCCTGCATGGGTTAAATCTCCTCCGAACTGGCTCGCTTAGGCTGGCGCAAGCGGTCTCGCGGGTCCATCCTCACATGCGATGGAACCAACCGAGCATCCACCATCGGTGCGTGTCGGCGTCGGCCCTGACGGGGCGGTGACCTATCTCATCGACCAGCCACCCGAGGCATTGCCGCCCGTGCTCCGGCGCGACCTCGAGCGAGCGTGGCACGCCGCGCACGACGCTGCTCTGGCGAAGCGCTGGGGTGTCACGCGCGGGTTCCGGTTCCAGCGTGACGATGGCTCCTATACCGATCTCGCCATCGCGGACCGCGACGCGCGCTGTTGGGTCGGAGCCGTCGACGTCACGGTCGGCATGGGCAACAGCTACGGGCTCTCCCTCTGTCTTCGGTTGCTGGCATTGGTGGATCTGATGGCCCGCGCCTCCTGGGCCGCGACACTGTGCCGGCTGGAGCGCGACGGCGCGGACCTCAACCCCACGCTGCTCCGCACCGCGGCCAGCATTCCGCTGACCTCGGACGCCCGGTTCGACGAAGCTGGGTTCCGCAACAAGCTTGCCCAGTTTACTTTCTGCTTCGCGCTGGAGGGCGAGACCGCACAGCAATTGTCAGGACCGGCGCCATGAGCCGCCCCTTCGTCACGCTTCTGCCGGTCCTGCTTGCGGTTGCGGCATGCGAGCCGCCGCCGCCGCCGACCGCGCAGGCCCGCGCCGATGCAGCCACGCTCGCCGCCTGCCGGGAGCACGCCGATGCCGTCTATGACCGCACGCATCGCGACTCGATCTACTCGATCAACAACAGCAACACGCCCTATTCGGCCAACGACGCGTACAGTGTCGTCGATCACGGTCTGCCGCAGCGTTACGGCTACGAAAATATGACACGCGATTGCGTGCGCAATACCGGCAGCGCGACCGACCGGCCAGACACAGCCGCACCGGGACCGACGAAGCCCTGAACCGGAGGTCGAGTGTTCAGCGCAGGGTAGAATTTGACACCGTCATTGCAGCTGTTCAAAGCGCTGATCCCGAGTTACTGCGATTGTACCAAAAGGTCAAATCGATCAAGTGAAAACGCAGGTCATCGGAGCGACATCCCTTGGCTTATCGCTGCTGTCATTGCACGCTTTGAGGCGGCCGCCCGGTGATCGAGGTGTAGACAGGCGGGCCTGTCACCCGCGTCACCTCACGCCCGCGAACGAGAACGGGATCGTTCACTGGATGGATACACAGATCAAGATCGCACTTAGGATCTGCCAGGTAACAAGTGCTCCGAGCGCCGCAACGGAGGCGCCTACATCGTCATGGTCGGCCCACGGGTCGCGATTGGTACAAGAACGTGAGCGATGATGATATGGATGACCTGGTGGTCAACCTACACGTTCATGCGGCAGATTGCAGCAGGCGATCGGGGCGTTCTACGGTGCCTCATACCATCGCAGCGTCGAGGAGACGGACCAATGGCGGATCATAATATCGTAGCACTGTGGGAGGCACATTGCCGCTGCGAGTTCGAAACGCGTGATGTCGATGCCACGATGGCCACGATGGTTCCGCAGCCATACGTCAACCACATCCCGACCATGACCGGCGGCGTCGGACACGACGAGCTCAAGCGTTTCTATAAGTACCATTTCATCGGTGTTAACCCGCCTGACTTCCGCATGACTCCGGTGAGCCGCACGGTTGGGACCGACCGCATCGTTAACGAGTTTGTGGTGCAGTTCACCCACACGACGCAGATCGACTGGATGCTGCCAGGCATCGCACCGACCGGGCGCGAGGTAAGCATTGCAACGGTCGCCATCATCCAGTTCGAGGGCGACAAGCTGGTGCACGAGCACATCTATTGGGACCAGGCCTCCGTCCTGGTACAGTTAGGCCTGCTCGATCCGAAAGCGCTGCCCGTGGTTGGAGCTGAAGCTGCACGCAAGGTTATGGACCGCTCGCTGCCAAGCAACACGCTTATGCGCGACGCATGGCGCGGCAGCGCGGGCAAGCCGATCTGAGGTGTTGAGCTAACGCTTTTCCGGTTTGCTCTTGAGGCTTCGCGTCGGCACGTCGCGGAATAGCGACAAATGCGTGTGCTGCGCAAGCCACGGCGCGTCCGTGTTGGCGCGCACAAGAACCACGGTCGCCCGGCCTGGCCGGTCGTACGGCGTACCATCCTGACGATACCCGGTAGAATCGAACACACCCATTCCCACAGCCTGCAACCGGTCCGGCGAGACGATCGCCTTGATGTCGGGACGCCAGCGGAACCCGTCGATGTGCGGCCAGACATTGCGCCATTGCTGCTGTTCTGCCGCGTCGCGCCCTGTCATGAAATCGGTGAACGTGCCGAACGCGATCATGTCCGGTGCAAAGATCGGCCGCGCGCCAGCAAAATCAACCTCGCGCACGTGCGTGGCGAGGGTCTCGAACCATGCTGTCACGCCCGCGACATCGTCTTGCTCCACCGCTGACATTTCCCGCCTCCCTCAACGCCCGCGGAAGTTTGGCTTGCGGCGCTCCCGGTGCGCCCTGATGCCCTCCTGCATGTCCTCGCTCGCTCGCACGCGGCCAAGCGTCTGGCTGACGGTGACCATGTGTTCCACCGGGCCGATCGGCAGTACCTCGCTTGCCAGGCGCTTCAACGCGGCGATCACCAGCGGCGCGGAGTCCAGCATCTCATTTGCCATCGCCAGCGCCTCGCTCTCGTGTTGGCCGTTCGGCACCACGCGGTTCACGAAGCCCACGTCATAGGCGCGCTGCGCGCTGATCTTGCTGCCCAGCAGCATCATCTCCATAGCCAGCTTGCGCGGCATGTGTGCGACGAGCGAGCTGATCATGCCGCCGGTGATGCCGAGCTTCGCTTCCGGATAGTAGAAGATCGTGTTCTCGGTGGATACCATCAGGTCGCACATCATCACCATCACGATGCCGCCGCCGACGCACCAGCCAGAGGTGGCGGCGATGATCGGTTTGTCCGACGTGAACCCGACGGTGGGAATGGCGCGCCACAGCTCCGGCAGGTCGGTGACATCGGCGCCCGAGGTGAAGGCGCGCTCACCGGCGGCGCTGAGGATCGCGACGCGCTGGCCGGACGCATCGAATGCCTGGAAAGCCTGTTGCAACTCGACCGCGACGCCGCTGGAGATCGCGTTGAGCTTCTCCGGGCGGTTGACACGGATGATCGAGACCGGGCCGCGTTCCTCCGTCGTCACCACGCTCATTCCATTGCTCCCCTGGCAACTGGTCCGGGCCGGCAGTCTGCTGGAGATTCTCCTCAGTGCCCAGGTCTTGCGCACAGGCAGCGCCGGCAGCAGGCTGCGCCGCAACGGAGGTATCGCCGCCATGAAGGAACACGTCTCCATCTGTGAAGTCGCCCCACGCGACGGACTCCAGATCGCCAAGACGCGCATGGCGACCGAGGCCAAGGTGCACTGGATCGCCGCGATTGCCGCCGCGGGCATGAAGGAGATCGAAGTCGGCAGCTTCGTCCCGCCGCGCGTGATCCCGCAACTGTCGGACACGCCTGAAGTGGTGGAGCAGTGCCTGAAAATCCCTGGCCTGATCGTGCAGGCGCTGGCGCCTAATCTGCGTGGCGTGCGGAACGCCTACAACGCCGGGGTGCACAAGATCAGCATCCCTGTCTCGGTCAGCGAAGGCCACAGCATGGCCAACCTGAACCGGATGCCCGCGCAGTCGATCACCATGATGGGTGAGATCATGGACTGGCTGAAGGCACAGCCGCGGAAGGTGCCGGTGGTGGCCGGCTGCTCCACTGCCTTCGGCTGCTCAATCGATGGCGTGGTCCCGACGGCGAAGACAGTGGCACTGGCGAAGGGGTTAGCGGATGCCGGTGTGGACGAAATCATGCTCGCCGACACGGTGGGCTATGCGCATCCGGCGCAGATCAAGGAGGTGGTGCGCGCCACGCGTGAGGCAATCGGCGATACGCTCTACGGGCTCCATCTGCATGACACGTGCGGGCTGGGGATCGCCAATGCGCTTGCCGGACTCGAAGAGGGCATCCGAGCCTTCGATTCGTGCCTCGCCGGCCTTGGCGGTTGTCCCTACGCGCCGGGCGCGTCAGGCAACGTCGTTACCGAGGACCTTGTGTTCATGCTGGAAAGCATGGGGTTCGAAACCGGCATCGACCTGGCAAAGCTGATCGCGGCGCGCCGCCTGCTGCACGAAGGACTGCCCGAGGAACCGATGCACGGCCAGGTACCAAAGGCCGGCATCCCAAGGACGTTCCGCGCGGCGGCGTAGCGACAAATGCACGGGTAACGGCGTTGGCCTTCAGTCAGCAGGCTGTTTTGATTCGCGCGCTCACGCTAACTGCGTCGCCCGATCATCGCGGAATGGGTTGATAATCGTCACGCCTTTGACCTCGCGGCCTTACGCCTGTGCTGATCGAGTAGATCAGGATGTTGGTATCCAAAAAAATGCGGTATCTCACGTGCCGCGTTTGTGCACCTCCTCCCGGGTCAGATTGTCGCTCGCGCTGAACCCTCTGATGCCGGCGCGCAATCCACGTTCCTCGCGCTTCAGGCGTTCGAACTCCCCCTCGCCGGAACCCAGTTCGTTGAGGAGGCGCTTCACCAGTGCGGATATCGAGGTATTTGACTCAGCTGCCCTGATACGCGCTTTGCGCCAGGTTTCGTCGTCCAGCGATACTGTGACATGCTTCATAGTCTCACAGCAGCGCAATAGGACATCTGATGTCAAATCAGTTCAGCGAGGCGATCGGCCAAACGGTTCAATTCCCAATCCCGAGCGAGCGCCGATGCGATGGCCCACGCCGGTGTCTGGTCATTCAGGCAGGGAAGCGGCGCGGACGCATCCATGGTTGCGATCGAGCGGTACAACCGCAGTTCCCGAGCGTGTGTCGCAAATTGGCCGTCCGCCAGCGCGTTCTCAAGTGTTCCGTACTTGCGCAGAAGAATGGCCGCGCCCTTCGGGCCGACCCCCTTGGCACCTGGGAGCTTGTCCGACGGGTCGCCACGGAGTGCGATGAAGTCGGGCACCTGGGTAGGGTCAACGCCGTAGCGCTCGCGAACTTCCGGCGGCCCGATGCGCGCCATTTCGCCGGCCCGCACAGGCTGGAGCACCGTTGTCGAATCGGAAACGAGCTGGAAAGCATCGCGGTCGCCGCTCGCCACAATGGCGGTTCCGTTGCGACGCTCCTCGCTGGCGACCGCGGACGCGAGAAAATCATCGGCCTCGTAGCCAGGCGCCTTCGCCGACGCGAAACCGCACGCGGCCACAAACTGCGGCAGGACATCAAGCTGATCGATCAGCTCTGCATCGAACTCGCGCCCACTCTGGTACGCCGCGAGCGCCAGGTGACGATAGGTCGGCACATCCAGCGTATCCCATCCGACCAGCACGGCCCGCGGTCGCTCGGCCTCGTAAAGCCGCAGCAGAAAATTCGCAAAGCCCACGATCGCACCGCCCGCCTTGTTGCCGCGCCGACGAATTGACTTCGGCAGTGCGTGGTAGGCACGATGTGCAAACGAGTCGCCGTCGATGACAAGGAGTGGCCTGCTCACAGATTCCCTGCGGATTTGGGTTACCTACGGCGAACAGCATATATGATGGTGCCACCACACCAAAGCGGATCGCGCCGTTGATCGTCAGCGATTTTCCTCGTGCGTTGCGCGAAATCGAGCACACGTTGATTCCGCTGCGTGACGGAACGAGATTGGCGGCCCGCATCTGGCTGCCGGACGATGCGGACCGGCACCCTGTTCCGGCAATCCTCGAGTACCTGCCATACCGCAAGCGCACCGGCACATATGATCGTGACGCGCTGACGCATCCGTATCTCGCCGGCCACGGCTACGCCGCCGTGCGTGTCGATATCCGCGGCAGCGGCGAATCAGATGGGCTGTTATTCGACGAATACGCACGGCAGGAACAAGACGATGCGCTGGAAGTGATCGCGTGGCTGGCGGCGCAGCCGTGGTGCAGCGGCGCGGTCGGCATGATGGGGATCTCATGGGGCGGGTTCAACGCGCTCCAGGTCGCAGCATGCCGCCCTCCGGCGTTGAAGGCGATCATCACGATCTGTTCGACCGACGATCGCTATCGCGA
The DNA here is from genome assembly GCA_035569235.1 of Acetobacteraceae bacterium. Classification (GTDB taxonomy): domain Bacteria; phylum Pseudomonadota; class Alphaproteobacteria; order Acetobacterales; family Acetobacteraceae; genus JAMXLO01. The sequence goes on from DATMND010000270.1 coordinate 21,001, forward strand.
CGACGTGCACTACATGGGCGGCGCGGTGCTGCGGGCGGGCTTCGGATGGGCCTCGTTCCTGTTCGGCGCGATGTGCCATCCGCCCGATCCCGCGCACGTCGGCGATCGATGGCGGGCGATGTGGCTGGAGCGCCTGGAGAATCTCCCCCTATTTTTGGAGCCCTGGCTGCGACATCAACGGCGAGACGATTATTGGAAGCATGGCTCCGTGTGCGAAGACTACAGTGCGATCCAGTGCCCGGTCTTCGCCGTCGGTGGCTGGACCGACGGTTACACCAATGCGATCCCGCGCCTGCTCCAACACCTGACGGTGCAGCGCAAGGGCCTCATCGGGCCTTGGGCTCATGCCTACCCGCACGTCGCGCTCCCCGGTCCGCAGGTCGGATTCCTGCAGGAGGCACTGCGGTGGTGGGACCACTGGCTGAAGGGTGTCGACACCGGCGTGATGGATGAGCCCATGCTGCGTGCGTGGATGGCGGAGAGCGTTCGGCCCGCGCCGTATCAGGAGGAACTGCCGGGGCGGTGGATCGCCGCACCGTCATGGCCGCCGCAAAGGATCACAGTGCAGCGCCTGCACCTGACCGATGACGGCTTGCGAACCGACTGCACAAACCTCACGCCGAGGCCCGTGTGCTCACCACAGACGGTCGGCAAGGACGGCGGAAGCTGGTGCCCGTTCGGCCGCGCCTCCGACCAAGCTGGCGATCAGCGCGAAGATGATTCAAGTTCGCTGGTGTTCGAGCCCGAACCACTCGAGAGTCGTATCGAGATCCTCGGCGCAGCGATTGTGACGCTCGAGATCGCGTGCAACAGATCGCTGGCGAATTTGGCAGTGCGGTTGTGCGACGTGCATCCCGATGGCGCGTCGCTGCGGGTAAGCTTTGGAATTTTGAACCTCGCGCATTGCGATGGGAGCGAGACGCCGGCGCTGTTGGTGCCTGGGCGCCGCTATAGGGTGCGTATCCAACTAAACGACGCCGGCGTGGTGTTTCCGCAGGGGCACCGGATCAGGCTGGCGCTGTCCACCGCCTACTGGCCGATGGTCTGGCCGAGCCGGGAGAATGCGACAGTGACAGTTTTCGGGGGAACGCTCGATCTGCCGGTGCGGCCGCCTGACCTTGCAGATACGCTGCTGCCATCGCTGCCCAAGCCGGAGACGGCACCGCCCGAGCCGGTCACGGTCGTGCGCCCGGGGGTGGTGCGGATCGACCGTATCGGCCTCGAACTGGGCACGGAAGGAAGCTTCCAGTACCACATCGAGGACAACGATCCACTCAGCGCAGTCACCGAGATGCGCTACACGCAGACGATCTCGCGTGATGCGTGGCAGACGCAGATCGAGACCTGCATGCGGTTGTCGTGCACGTATCATGCGTTCCTGCTGCAGGCTGCGATGCAGGCATGGGAAGGGGACGTGCAGATCTGCCACCGCGAATGGGCCACCAGCGTTCCGCGCGATTTCGCATAGCGATGCGGACCACACTATTATTTGTCATGACCGGGCTTGACCCGGTCACCCACGTCTTCGGCCGCTTTTCGTCGCAAAGTCGTGGGTCGCCGAGGCAGGCCCGGCCATGACGTGGGGTGGCGGGCGACCGGGTACGTCAATGTTTCGACGCTTGTTGTTACTCGCTCAATCCCGCACGATCGGGCAGCTTTCGTCGCGCACCCAATCGGCGAAGCTGAGGTAGTATACCCGCACATCGTCAAACCCGGCACGCGCTGCAGCGGCTGCGGCCAAAGCTGCCCTTCCGCCGCCCTCGCAATGGGTCACGATGTGATCGCCCGGGCCGAATCCCACCCGCTCGAGCATGGCGCGCAATACCTGTGGCGGACGCACGATGCCGTGGTCCAGCAGATCGGCATGCGACAGATGCCGAGCACCCGGCAGATGGCCGCCGCGCGCGCGGTTGCGCATGTCCTCGCCGGTGAATTCCGCGCGCGTCCGGCTGTCGAACACATGCGCGCCACCGTCGAGTTGACGCTTGAGGGTTTCTCGATCAACCAGGCCAACGGATCCTGAGCCGGGTGTCGCCCGGAAATCCTGCCTCGATGGTCCGGCTCCCGGCGGCAGTGCAGTCGCTGAAGACAACACGGGCCAGCCGCCGTTCAGGATGACGGCCTTGAGGCCGAAGTATTGGAGTATAAACCAGACCCGCGCGGCGTCGGTCATGCGGCCGCTATCGTAGGCCACGGCGGTAACGGCAGGATCGACGGCGAGCGCCCCGAGGGCATCGTCCCAGTAGGCGTTCTTTTCGAAGCCAATGTCGGCCGCCTTGGCCGCTGCATCCCATGCTTCCAGGGGCACACGCACCGCGCCGGGCGCATGGCCGGCGTCAAACGTGGCCTGATCACGCGCATCCAGATAGCGGATGGGACCGAGCGAGGACAGTGCAGCGATATCGACGAATGGATCGTTCGGCATGGCGGGTCTCGCTTCCCAAGGTTATAGATATCGTGCTGTCAGTCATTCTATTCCGCTGCCACCTCGGGCGCCGCTTCCGCGGCGGACGCCGCGGTCAACGTGCTGTCGATTTCCCCGATGGTACGGCCTCTGGTCTCAAATCCGATGAACCAGATCGCGGCGGCGCCGACGAGATACCATATGGCAAAGTAGTTCATCGCCGGGATCAGCGCGTCGAGCGTTGCCTTCGGCGTGACGAAATTGTCGGAGCCAGCGATCACCGCCAGGCCGGCCGGACCGATGAATTTGCCCAGATTGCCGAAGCCATAGCCGAGGCCCATCCCGCTCGCGCGCAGCTTCGACGGCCAGACCTCGGCCATGTAGGGACCGACGATTGCATAGTTGCCGCTGCCGAAGAAGCTCTGCACCAAGAGCATCGCGTAGAAGATCGACACGGTGCCGATATAGACCTGGTTCAGGTACCCGGCCGCCGACATCGTCACCGCGGCGATCAGGCAGCTCAGGACCACCGCCGGGCGGCGCCCCATCGCATCCGAAATCCAAGCGCAGAACAGCCTGCCGAATATTGCGATCGCGCCGACCCAGATGATCAGAAACGAAGCCTCGCCCGGGCTGATCCGGAGCACCAGCACAAACAAGGTCGTCATCCACAGGCTCAGTCCGACGCTGCCAGTCTGGCTGATGCCGGTCAGGCATGCTGCCGCCATGCTGCGCGGGTATTTGAACAGCTCCCGCCACGCGCTCTTTTCGATCGCGGGAACGGTCGTTGGCAGTTGGATATACGCGGGATCGACCTGCAATGCCCAGGCCAGCGATTTGCGCGCTTCGTCCAGCCGTCCCTTGCCGATCAGCCAATGCGGTGACTCGGGAACCCAGGCTCGGATCAGAAGCGTCAGCCCGGCGGGCAGCAGTCCCACCGCGAAAAGCCCACGCCAGCCGACGGAGGGCTCCAGGTAGGTTCCGGCTAACGCCCCCAACAACGTGCCCGCCGGCAACAATGCCGTCGTCAGCCCGGTGATCCAGCCGCGCTTGTAGGCCGGCACGAATTCCTGAACGATCGCGATATCGACGGTGTAGAGACCGGTCACGCCCATCCCGACGAAAAACCGGCAGATCGCCAAAAACAGCCAGCCGTGTTCGGGGGTGAACGCCATCAAACCGGTGGCGAGCGAGAAATTCAGCACCGTGAGGATCATCACCTTGCGCCGGCCGATCCGGTCGGCCATCCAGCCCCAGAACAGCGAGCCGAGCGGTGCGCCGATGCCGGAGGACAGGAGAATAGCTCCCGATTGGCCATAGGTCAGGTGCCAGCCGCCGACTATAAACGCGAGGACGAACCCGATCAGATAGAAGTCGAAGAAGTCGAGCATGTCGCCGACCGTCGCAGCAGTGAAGATCTTCCACTGGTTCGTGGTCAGGGACTTCTGTCTTTCCAGATGTTCAAGCATCGAGTCCTCCCAGTCTTCGTTTCAACCGTTATTGCTGTTTTGCTCGACGCGAGAATCATGGCGCGCGGCGCATCGCTCCAAATCAGCGCTCGTTAGGATCAGAGGTTTGACGCATCATCGTCGAGCGTCAAGTGTCACCACCGAGATGACATGCATTGGGCTGTCGGGCCGGCTCGCGGTGGACATCGCCTCCGGATGCTGATGAGGTGATGCCGAGCCGAGGCCGCTGTCCGGCGACTAACATTGCCGGGCATGAGCAGCCGGCCTTGAATGTGGAGGCAGATGGCGAGGGGTATTGGCAAATCAACGGCGTTCAGACTGTTGCTGGCCGGCGTCACTGCTGCGTGGTTATGCGCTGTCGAAGCATCGGCGCGCGAAGTCTGTCGCTACGCCGGCATCACAGATTATGCCGGGCACGTCGCGGTCACGACCGACGTGGCCGCGACGGACGGGATCACGCGGGTGGATGTTGCCGCGACGTTCGAATCAACGACGATGCTCTGGTTCCACATTCACTATCTGCTCGAGGAGGTAAGCACCTGGCGGGCCGGCGAACTCGAGAGTGTCGCGGTCAACAGCCGTTATCTGATTGGCGATCACATCGTCCGACAGCAATGGGACGAATTTCAACGCGGCACTGACGGCCTGCAGGCCCGCCGGGTGCAGGCGAAGACGCTGGCCGACTTCCGCCACAAACACCCAGAGTTCGTTCAGCACTGGGACCCTGCGACATTCGGCCATCCCTGGCTGCATGACTATCCGTCCGCGTCCCCTGAACGCCGCGCGGATCTCGATCTCAAGGGTTCGCCACTGCCATCGAGGCTGCGCTCCCCGCTCGCCATGGCCTTCTATTGGGTGCGATGGCTGCCGCGCAGCGGCCAGGACGTGACGGTGTTCCTGCCTGGCTTCAAGTCTGAGCGGCTCGTGGAGCTGCCGATCGCGGCCACCGCTTCGTCCGACGGAACGCTGTGGCGAGCGCCCTTGCATTACTCGGGGCTGAGCGAGCGGCCGGCTTCTGTTGCCACGGCGTGGACCTCTCCCGATGGACACCTGCTGCAGCTTGCAGCCGATGTGCATGGGTCGCGGGGTTCGGCGCGAGGCGTGATCCATCAGGAGGGCTGCGAGGGAGCTCCGGTGGCGCCGACCGACCGGCAGCGATAAATCACGCGGAGTGAACAGGGAGTCGAGACAACCACGATGATCGTGGACGCACAGATCCATATCTGGGCAAAGGGCACACCGTCGGCGCATCACCGTCAGGAACCGTATTCCAAGGACCAGGCACTCGCGGGCATGGACGAAGCGGGCGTCGATCGCGCGGTGATCCATCCGGTAATGTGGGATCCGGACTCGAACGAACTCGCCGTTGAGGCGGTTCGCGCCCATCCCGATCGATTTGCCATTCTCGGATGGTTCTACCTGGATCGGCCGGAGAGCCGGGCCCTGGTCGAAACCTGGAAGAACCGGCCGGGCATGCTCGGGCTACGCTTCTATTTCAATGAGCCGCGGATGCAGTCATGGCCGACCGACGGCACCCTCAATTGGTTGTGGCCGGCAGCCGAACGCGCCGGCCTGCCAGTCGCGCTCGCGGCGGCGGCGTTCCTGCCGGTGGTCGGGCAGATCGCCGAACGCCATCCCGGTCTCAAACTGATCATCGACCATATGGGCGTCCCTCGCGCCACCAAGGGCGAGGCCTCCTATCGGAACCTGCCGCAGCTGATTGCCCTCGCCAAACATCCGAACATCGCGGTCAAGGCCACGGGCCAGGCGGGCTATGCCTTGGACAGCTATCCGTTCCGCAGCATTCATCCGCATCTGCGGCAGGTTTACGACGCGTTCGGACCGCAACGGATGTTCTGGGGCACTGACATTACCCGCATGCCGTGCTCCTGGAGGCAATGCGTCACGCTGTTCACCGAGGAGCTGCCTTGGCTGACTGGGCGTGACCTCGATCTGGTGATGGGACGTGCTTTCTGCGACTGGATCGCTTGGAAGCTGCCGGCGGTTTGCAGGGCTGACGGGACGGGCCAGCATCACTCCGCGTGCAGCGGTTCGGGCGGCGGGTTGGCGGGCGGTACCGGGATCGGCGCGGGCGGCTCCTCGACCGGCACCGGCACATCCGGGTCGGGCGCATCGGGCGGCTGACCGGGTGGCTTCGGCGGATCGGAGAGATGCTCCGTGTCCGCTATCATGCCGGCTCTTCCGCCGGTTCTTCGGTCAAAGCCGCGGTGGCGGGGATTTCCGATACCTGGCGCAATGCCTCCCGCGCGCGGATCAGCGCGACCGAGCGCGTGCTTTCGGGCTGCAGCGCGAACAGCAGCAACGATCGCCCGGTGACCTCGAATTCGTCCCCACTGTAGAAACGCGGCGCCTCCGTGCGGTCCGGCACATTGGTGTCCAGCAGGCATCGCCAGACATGGCCGCCGACCACCTCCGGCAGTGTGAACTTCACCACGTCATGGTAGGCGTTCAGCACCAGCAGCGCAGTTGCGTCCATCGACGGACGCTTGATCCCCGTTGCCTGCGCGCGCCCGTCCATCAGCATGCCGAAGCAGCGCGCATTCGGATCGTGCCATTGTTCGGGCTCGATGTCGGTTGCCGCCGGTGAGAGCCAGCGCACGTCCTTCACGTCCAGATCGGCATTGTACTCGCCGGTCAGGAAGCGTGAGCGGCGCAGAATCGGGAATGCGTGACGCAATGCGATTACGCGGCGAACGAAATCGATCAGCGCGATGCCATCCTCGTGGATGTTCCAGTCCAGCCAGCTGATCCCGTTGTCCTGCGCATAGGCATTGTTGTTTCCCCCCTGCGTGCGGCCGAACTCATCGCCTGCCAACAGCATCGGGGTTCCTTGCGCCAGCAGCAATGTCGCAAGCAGATTGCGCTTCTGCCGGTTGCGCAGTTCGACAATCTCCAGATCGTCCGTCGGTCCTTCCGCGCCGTGATTCCACGAGATGTTGTCCGAGTGGCCATCGCCATTGTCTTCGCCGTTCGCCTCGTTGTGCTTTTCGTTGTAGGAGACGAGATCCTGCAGCGTGAACCCGTCATGGGCGGTGATGAAGTTGACGCTGGACCATGCCTTGCGTCCGCGGCGACCAAACGCATCCGAAGACGCCGCAAGCCGCGTCGCCATCTCGGCGAGCTTGCCCTCGTCGCCCTTCCAGAACGCGCGCACCGTGTCGCGGAACTTGTCGTTCCACTCCGCCCAGCCAGGCGGGAAGCCGCCGACCTGATAGCCGCCCGGACCGAGGTCCCAGGGCTCGGCGATCATCTTCACTGACGACAGCACCGGATCCTGTAGGCAGCTCTGCAGGAACCCATGTGACTCGTCGAAGCCGTCATGCTGGCGCGCGAGGATGGTGCCGAGATCGAAGCGAAAGCCGTCCACATGCATCTCGGTCACCCAGTAGCGAAGTGAATCGGTGACCATCTGCAGCACATTCGGATGGCTGAGGTTCAGCGTGTTCCCGGTACCAGTGTCGTTGATGTAGTAGCGCTGCTGATCCGGGATCAGCCGGTAATAGGTGGCGTTGTCGATGCCGCGGAACGACAGGGTCGGCCCGCGCTCGTTGCCCTCCGCGGTGTGATTGTAGACGACGTCGAGGATCACCTCGAGTCCTGCATCGTGCAAGCCCGCCACCATCTCCTTGAATTCCGAGAACACGAATGCGGGGACTGCTGAATACCGCGGATCAGGGGCGAAGAAGCCAATCGAGTTATAACCCCAATAGTTCGTGAGGTGCTTTTCCAGTAAATGCCGGTCGTTGACGAACGCGTGGATCGGCAGGAGCTCCACGGAGGTGATTCCGAGCGAGCGCAAGTAATCGACCACCTCCTTGCGGCCGAGGCCGGAGAACGTGCCTTGCAGCTTGTCCGGTACAGCCGGGTGGAGCTTGGTGAAGCCGCGTACATGCGTTTCGTAGATAATGGTGCGATCCCATGGCACGTCGGGCCGGCGTTCGCGTCCCCAGGTGAAGGCGGGATCGATGACGCGGCATTTCGGCATGAAACGCGCGCTGTCACGTCGATCGAAGCTTAGGTCTTCGTCCTTGGAGCCGACCATGTAGCCGAACAGCGCGTTGTCCCAGCGCAGCGACCCGACGAACGCCTTGGCGTACGGGTCGAGCAGCAACTTGTTCGGATTGAAGCGGTGGCCATTCTTCGGATCGTAGGGGCCATACACGCGATACCCGTAGATCGTCCCAGGCCGCGCATCAGGGAGGTAACCGTGCCAGACCTCATTGGTGTATTCCGGCAATTCGATCCGCTCGAGCTCAGTTCGCCCGGCATCATCGAACAGGCAGAGCTCCACTTTCGTGGCATTTGCCGAAAACAGCGAAAAATTGACGCCGAGGCCGTCCCAGTTCGCGCCGCGCGGGTTGGGGGAGCCCTCGCTGACACGCGACTTCCGGATGGCGGCGGGCATCTGCACTGCTCCCCTCACATGGACGACGGGCCTGCGACCCACTCCCTTCACATGGAGCGGGTCGCAGGCGAACACCAGACAACTCCCGGTCAGGAGGTCAGGCGGCCAAGCAGGTAGCCGATGCCGATGGCCAGCAGGGCCGCCGCGAGTGGCTGGTCCTTGATCACGTCGCTGAGCCTGGCCGCCTGCTGCTGAGCCTGGCCGGCGGCTTCATTGTACAGGCCGGATGCCTGAGTCTTCGCATCGCCGATCGCCTCGCCGATCGTCTGCTGCGCGCGTCCACCCATTTCGCGGGCGGCTCCTTGGAAACGGTCACTCATGTCGGAGAACTCCTATGCGGAAGGCGGTACTGAACGGCCGCCATGCGTTTCGGTTCCCTGAGCACGAGGCGCGTCCGGAACAGATTCCATTCGTCATGGTCGGCGAAGGCCGGCCATCCACGTCTTCGCTGCCAGCACAAAGGGAAGACATGGATGGCCGGCCTTCGCCGACCATGACGATGGAGGCGCGACCGTTGCTTCGCCGCGGCGCCGCCCGATCGCTCAATGGCTTTGCATCTGCTCGCGCGGCGCCTGCTGACCGAGTGCTGCCTCGATCGTCATCTTCAGCGCTTCGATCCGATAGGGCTTGCGCAGGAACGGCAAATTTGCGGCGGCAAGCCGTCCGGTGACACCGCCGCCATAGCCGCTGGTCAACACCACCGGCACATCCGGCTTCCGTTGCGTCAGCTCGCGGGCGAGGTCGAGGCCGCTGCCGCCGCCCGGCAGCAGCACGTCGGTGAACACCAGATCGATCGGCCGATCGCCCGATATCACGCCCAGCGCAGCGCCGACGGAAGCGACATGCATCGCCTCGTGGCCGAGCTGTGCCAGCATGTCCATCACCGCGGAGGCGACGTCGTCATTATCTTCCACAACCAGGATTGATATCGGGCCGGCACCATGCGGAATCCGGCCGCCGCCCATATCGACCGGGGATATTTCCGCGCAACACTCGCGCAGTGACCGCGGCAGCAGAAGGTGCACGGATGTGCCTTGGCCAGGGCGGCTTTCCACCCAGGCGGTGCCGCCTGATTGCTTCACGAAGCCATAGACCTGAGCGAGCCCTAGTCCGGTCCCCTTGCCGGGTTCCTTCGTCGTGAAGAACGGCTCGAACACACGCTCCAGCACATCCGGCGGCATTCCCTGGCCGGTGTCGGTGACGCATATCTCGATGTAGTCGCCTTCCGCCAACCCCCAGCGGGCCGATTGGCCATTGTGCATTGCAGCATTGTGGGCTGTCAGCGTGATCTGGCCACCGTTCGGCATGGCGTCGCGGGCGTTCACCACGAGGTTCAGCAGCGCCAGCTCAAGCGCGGCGACATCCGCCTCGGCCGGCCAGAGGCCGGTGTCGAACTGCATCTGGATCTCAATGTCCTCCCGCAGTGTGTGGCGCAGCAATTCCGTCAGGCCCACGGCCTGGACGCCCAGTTCCACCCTGTCCGGGTGAAGTGGCTGGCGTCGTCCGAAGGCGAGCAGCCGCCGTGTCAGGTCGGCTCCACGCCAGGCCGCCTCCTCGATGCGGTGGACCAGGCGCGCCCGCCGCGTGGGGTCGTCCGCCCGCTGCAGGAACTGCGCACTGCTGGTGATCACCGTCAAAAGATTGTTGAAGTCGTGCGCGATACCGCCGGTGAGCTGCCCGATCGCCTCCAGCTTCTGCGCCTGGAACAGACGGTATTGGGCCTCCTGCCGGGCGGCCGCTTCCTCATCGACGCGTCGCTGTAAATCCGCGTTCAGCATTTCGAGAGATCTGTTGGCCTGATCCAGAGCGGCGGTGCGTTCGGCAACCCGGCGATCGAGCTCCTGATTGCTGTGCATGAGCGCGTCGTTGGCGGCCGCCAGCTCTTCCGCCAGCGTCTGCGCCTCCTCGAATGCGACGGAGAGTTCCTCGTCCGTTGCGCTGTTCGCCGCTTCGTTGGCCTGTTGCCGCGCCAGCATTTCCAGTGAATTGGCCAGGTTCGCCCGCAGAGTGCCTGCTGACTCCTCCGCCGACCGCCAGGCCGCGAGATACCGCTCACCGGCAGCGGACAGCGCATCGCGCTCCCGTGCCAGGGCCCCGATCTCATTCTGGGCGTCCTCGACGGAGACGAGCGCCTGCTCAAGCTCTCCACGAAGCCGGGTGAGTTCCAAGCGCAGGGCCTTATCTGCGCCTGCCGATGGGTCCATATCTGCCAGCGCTCCGGGCCTACCAACTGCAATTGCATGTTGGTCGCCCTATCTGGATATGTTTTGCCGAACTTAGCACTACACGACGTCTTGAAGGCTGGCCGGTTGCATTGAAGGAGAAGCGGGATGGACCGGCAGGACGTTGTGGTCATCGGAGGCTCCGCAGGCGGTGTGGAAGCGCTGATGCAGATCTGCGCCGGACTGCCGGCCGATCTGCCGGCCTCATTGTTCGTGGTGCAGCATATCAGCCCGACTTCGAAAAGTGTCTTGCCGGACCTGCTGAGCAAGGCCGGTCCACTACCGGCACGGCATCCGGTGGACGGCGAACCGATCCAGTCAGGCCGGATTGTGGTCGCGCCGCCGGACTTCCATCTCCTGTTGAAGGACGGCTGTGTGTTGCTGCGCCGCGGCCCGCAGGAGAATCGGACACGGCCTGCGATCGATCCGCTGTTCCGTTCGGCCGCCGTTGCCTATGGCCCAAGGGTCATCGGGGTGGTGCTTACCGGGCTGCTGGACGATGGCACCGCCGGCCTGCAGGCGATCAAGCGATGCGGCGGCACCTGCGTGGTGCAGGACCCGGATGACGCGCAATGGCCGGACATGCCGCGCCGGGCGCTCGAGCGCGATAACGTGGATCACGTGGCGACCCTCGCAGAGATGCCGGCTCTGCTGGATCGCCTGTGCCGCGAGGCGGCCGGACCGATACTACCGGTGCCGAGAAGCCTGGAAATCGAAGGCAGGATCGCCGCACAGGAGCTGGGTCCCACTGACCTCCCGACGCTGGGCGAGCCGAGCGCATTGAGCTGCCCAGTGTGCGGCGGCGTTCTCAACGAGGTGCTGGAGGACGGCACTGCCCGCTTCCGCTGCCAGACCGGCCACGCCTTCACGTCCGAGGGGCTGGTTGTGGCCCAGGGCGAGGGGCTTGAGCGGGCCCTGGAGAGTGCCGCGCGGACGCATCGCGATCGCCTCACGCTGTGCCGGCGGATGGAGGAACTGGCGCGGGTGCGGGTGCAACCACACTCGGCTGCCCGCTGGCGCGCGGCGGCCGAGGAGGCCGGCAGTGCCGCGGCCGCGATCACCGCCGCCATCGCCGCGCTGCGCAAGCCGGCGGACAGGTGATGGCGCACCCCTGTCTTCCAGGGTTATGGCAGCGCCGGTCCTTCTTTGTGCCTTATCCCAGCCGCTCCGGCTCGACGACCTCTTCGATGATCAGCACGGCGCCGTGCGAGGCATGATCTTCGTAAAGCAGTGGCGATACGCGAACGCGGCAGCGGATCGGCCGTCCACGCCGCTCGATTGCGTCCACCCGCATATCGACCGGCGGGCCCCCTGCAATGACGCTGCGTACAGCCGGTTCGAGCTCCCGAGCGGGCAGGCCAATGTCCAATTCGATCAGCTTGCGGTTGACCGTCTCCTCCCCACGCAGGCCCCAGATGTTCTCGCTCCAGCGGTTCCATGAGCGAACCACCTGATCCTGATCCAGCACAATGACGCCGGAGTTGGTACTGCGCAGGATCGCTTCGGCATATTGCCGATAGGAGTTCGACGCATCGGACTGCCGGCGCAATTCGTCGTTGGTGTGCTCCAGCTGTTCGTTGGTGGAACGCAGCTCCTCATTGGTGGTCTCCAACTCTTCGTTGGTGGACTGCAGCTCCTCGTTGGTGGTTTCCAGCTCTTCGTTGGTGGACTGCAGTTCTTCGTTTGTCGTTTCCAGCTCCTCGTTGGCAGACTGAAGTTCCTCGATCGTGGTTTCCAGGCTTTCCTGCGCAGCCTCCAGTTCCTGCTGAAGTCGAAAGGTCCGCGTCGTATCGGTGAACGTCAGCAGCGTGGCGGTAACCTGGCCGTCGCGTGTCGTCAGCGGCGCCACGTCGATGGTCAGTCTTATCGGGTCGGCGGGCGGCCGATGATAGGCCTGGTGTTCGATGCGGACCGGCCGTCCCTGTCGGTGCGCCTCATCGATGCGGCTACGCAACTCGACAGGGCGATAGGAGATGGACAAATCCTGGAACGCTCGCCCCACGTCTGCCTCGCCGACCTCCAGCATGCGTTTGGCCACTGCGTTGGCGAATACCACGATGCCATCGGTGTCGATCGCGACATAAGCAGCGGTGGAGTTGTCGACGATGGATTCCACCAGACCGCTCTGTGGCGGCACCGCACCATTGCGTCGATCGCCTCCCAACATCCCACCGGCTCCCGGCACGCGACGCCACTCCTGCGGCACCTTCTGGAACAGCCGATGGCGCATGTCGAGCACCTGGAACAGCTTGGACCTTGCCAGTTGGGTTTCCGCCTTGCCCAGGAACAACACCCCCTTGTCGGTCAGGGCGTAGTGCAATCGCGGCAGCACCGCGTTCTGCGTATCGGTGGCGAGATAGATCAGCAGATTGCGGCAGGCGAGCAGGTCGATGCGCGAGATAGGTGCGTCATCGACAATGTTGTGACGGCCGAAGATCACGCATTTGCGCAGGTCACGGCTGACCGTGTAGTTGGAAGCGGTCCGCTCAAAGTATTTCTGCAGTAGCGGCTCCGGCACGTTCGTCACCTGGCGCGGCAGGTAGGCCGCGTGGCGGGCCGTCTCCAGCGCCGCCTCGTCGAGGTCTGTTGCATAGATTTTCACCCGCCTGGCGAACTCCGTGAGGCCCATCACCTCGGCAAACAAGATGGCAAGCGAATAGGGTTCCTCGCCGGAGGCGCAACCAACGCTCCAGACCCGTATCTGGCCCCGCTGCTCAGGTGCCAGCAGCTTCGGCAACACCTCCTGCCTGACCGCCTCCCAGGCGTCGGGATCGCGAAAGAATGCTGTGACGTTGATCAGAATGGTGTTCAGTAGCGCGCCGAATTCCTGCGGATCAGCCTCGAGCACCGCATGGTAGGCAGCAAAGCTCTCGCTGCCGACCTGTTCCATGCGCAGCGTAATGCGCCGGCGCAGGCTCGTGCGCTTGTAGCCGCGGAAGTCGATGCCGCGACTTTCCTGGATGTAGCCGATCAATCCGTCGAACGAAACGTCGTCTGACTCGTCTGGCAAGTTTCGAATCCCTCCACGCATCACGCCTTCCCCGTCATGCCGACCTTCGTCGGCATGACGAGCATGCGGTGTCCTGTGGTCACTCTCAGAGGCACTCTGGCATCATAGCAGCACTTGACGCGGGGGGCTCCAGCGCGAGAGTTGGACATCGCAAGGGGGAGGAACCGGCATGGCCGACGTACGGATCGTGGCGAGCGGCTTCGGGTTTCCTGAAGGGCCGGTGGTGATGCCGGATGGTGCAGTCATCCTGACCGAAATCGCCGGCAGATGCGTGACGCGCATCGGTCCGGACGGCGCGCGCTCTACTGTCGGCAGCGCCGGCGGCGGCCCGAACGGGTTGGCGATCGGTCCTGACGGCGCGTTGTATTTGTGCAACAATGGCGGTGGCAAATACCCGAAAGACCATTGGATGGCGATCGGGCCCGCCGACGACTATGATGGCGGTTGCATCCAGCGGATCGACCCGAAGTCTGGCGACACACGGGTCCTCTACTCGCATTGCGGGGCGCATAAGCTGTCGGCGCCGAACGATCTCGTGTTCGACACGCATGGCGGTTTCTATTTCACCGATCTCGGCAAGCGCTTCGCCCGCACGCGCGATCACGGCGGCCTTTACTATGCGCTGCCCGACGGCTCGCGCATCGTTGAGGTAGCATATCCGATCCTGAGCCCCAACGGATGCGGGCTCTCTCCCGACGGCAAGGTCCTGTATGTCGCCGATACCGAGGCGGCGCGGCTATGGGCGTTCGACATCGTCGAGCCGGGCGTTGTCCGCAAGCAACCGTTTCCCTCACCGCATGGCGGGCGGATCGTCGCCGGGTTGCCAGGCTTTCAGCGCTTCGACAGCCTGGCGGTGGAGGCCGGCGGCAACGTAGCCGTCGCCACGCTGCACACCGGCTGCATCACGGTCATCGCGCCGGACGGGCGGGTGGTGCGGACGGTGGCCATGCCGGACGAGTTCCCGACCAATATCTGCTTCGGCGGACCAGAAATGCGCACGGCCTATGTAACGCTGTCGGCGACCGGAAGGCTCGGATCCCTTGAGTGGCCGGAGCCGGGATTGCGGCTGAACTTCTGCTGAAACTCGTAACCCGCTTGGTCCTCCCTGGCATTGCCCGGCACCGCGGAAGCACAGCCCCAGAGAATTACCTAGGATTTTCCTTGCGACGTCATTAAATATACTTCAGCCTTTTCCTCAATCAATGGGCGTCATGGTTCGGGGCGACTTTCGGCGACCCAGATAATGGGCCGCGCTTGCTAAGGACCGTGCATGCCGAAGGTATTGATTGCTGAAGACGACCTGATGATTGCCGACATGATCGAAGAGATCCTCGTCCGCGACGGTTACGAAGTATGCGGCATTGCGCGGACGGTCGCCGAGGGGGTCGAACTCGGCCGCCGTCACAAGCCTGATCTTGCCGTCCTCGACCTCCGGCTCGCCGACGGTGGCCTCGGCACGGAGATCGCCGCTCAACTGAGCGATCTCGACCATTTCGGCGTCCTCTATGCCACCGGGAATGCCGCGCACGTCCATCTGACCGCCGTAAACGGCCATGCTTGCCTCGCCAAGCCATATGTCGCCGACGACCTGCTGCGCGGCCTGAAAATTGTCAGCGACATTGTTGCGACCGGAACGGTCTCACCGCCGTTTCCGCGCGGTTTCCAGGTGCTGGCGTCGGCAATCCGTGGAAGTCCGCCATGAGCGACATTGTAGAACAGGTCCGCAACCTGCGTCGCCAGCAAGCGGCGGTGGCCGGCTTTGGCAGCTTCGCCCTTCGACAGAGCAATCTGTCGAGGGTCTTGACGGAGGCGGCCCGCGTCTGCGCAGAAAGCCTCCGCGTGCCATTCTGTAAGGTTTGCCGATACCGGTCCGAGGAGAATGATCTTCTCATCGAGGCCGGATACGGCTGGCATGCCGGCGTCGTCGGCCACGTCGCCTCGCGCGCCGACGAGAGCACGCCGCAAGGGCGCGCCTTGGTCACCGGTCGGCCATTGATCTGTTACGACTTGCGCAAGGAGAACGATTTCGATCTGCCGCCGCACTATGTCGAGCATGGCATCATCTCGACAATCAATGTCGTCATCAGAGGCGATGACCGCACTTATGGCGTTTTGGAAATCGACAATGACGTGCAGCACAACTACGACCAGCACGACGTGGATTTCCTTATTGGTTTCGCCAATGTCATTGCGGAAGCCGTCGCCACCAACGCGCGTACGGCATTCCTGCAGGCCACTATCGAACAAATGAAGGCCCTGGTCGAAGAAAAGGACCGCCTGCTACAACAGAAGAAGATGCTCGCCGAGGAGCTTCAGCATCGGGTGCGCAACAATCTACAGCTCGTCTACGGGATGTTGAGTAAACAACTTGACGACACCAACGACGAACTCGGGCAAAGGGGCATCAAGGCGATTGCCCGCCGGGTTCGCACGCTGGCGCAGGTGTATGACCATCTGCACGGCGACGAGATGACGCGTGCGATCGATTTCGGCAGTTATCTCGAATCGTTGTGCTTTAATATTGCGCGGATTCAGAGGGTGGCGGACGACGCTATCACACTGACCTGCAACAGCGACCCGATCAACCTCGATCTTGACGTGGTGACGGCGCTGGGCATCGTCGTCGGAGAGCTTGTCACCAACTGCTATGACCACGCATTTCCCAACGCCAAAGGGTCGATCATCGTGTCGCTCCGTCGTGATACCGGGGACGACGGCATGGCGGTGATGACCATCAAAGACAACGGCATAGGCTTTAAGCCGGTAGCCAAGAGCAAACGGCAGGGCATCGGACTGGTATTCAGGCTCATCGAGCAGGTTCGCGGAACCGCGGCGGTCGACTCAGATCATGGCACGACTTGGATCATCAGATTTCCTATTGCCGATGTGGGTGAACGGCAAGTTTCTGGCAGCACGACAGAACCCGCAGCGGACTAGCTATCTGCTCCGAATTCGCTGCGTTAGTTGTCTCCAGACCTGCCGCTCCTGTTGTCATCCCCGCGAAAACGGGGACCCAGTTGCCGCCTGGGTCCCCGCTTTCGCGGGGATGACAACAAGGGGTACCGGTCGTGCCGGGTTGCTTCTCGAGAGATCCTAACCGCGTCGTGCACGAAAGCGTCGGATCAGCGCGTTGGTCGAACTATCATGCGTCAGCTTCGGCTCCGTCGCGGCCTCGAGTTCAGGGATGATCCGCTGCGCAAGAACCTTGCCTAGTTCGACGCCCCACTGATCGTATGAGTCGATCCCCCAGATCGTGCCCTGTGTGAACACGCTGTGTTCGTACAGCGACACCAGCGCGCCAAGGGTGTGCGGGGTCAGGGCGTCGGCGAGGATCGTGTTGCTTGGGCGGTTGCCCTCGGTCACCCGGAACGGCGTCTGGAACGCAGGCGAGCCCTCGGCCGCGAGTTCCGCCGCAGTCTTGCCGAACGCCAGCGCCTCGGCCTGGGCGAACAGGTTGGCCATCAGCAGATTGTGGTGATCCGTAAGCGGACTGAGCGGGCGGCAGAATCCGATGAAGTCGCAGGGCACCAGCTTCGTGCCCTGATGCAGCAACTGGTAGAACGAGTGCTGGCCGTCGGTGCCGGGCTCGCCCCAGATGATCGGACCGGTCTGCACGGTCACTGCATTGCCTTGCAGGTCCACATGCTTTCCGTTGCTCTCCATCTGCAGTTGCTGCAGGTAGGCTGGGAAGCGGGCCATGTGCGACGAATACGGCATCACGCCAAGTGTCTGAGCGCCGAAGAAGTTGTTGTACCAGACAGTCAACATCCCCATCAGCAGCGGCAGGTTGCGCTCGGGCGGCGTGGTCAGGAAATGCTCGTCCATGGCGCGGAAGCCCGCCAGCATATCGCGGAACCCGTCGGCGCCGATGGCAATCATCGTGGACAGGCCGATCGCCGAATCCATGGAGTAGCGACCACCGACCCAGTCCCAGAAGCCGAACATGTCCGCGGTGTCGATGCCGAACTTGCGCACTGCCTCGGTGTTCGTCGATAGCGCAACGAAGTGCTTTGCAACGGCGGCGTCGCTGCCGAGCGCGTCGATCAGCCATTTGCGCGCGGTGGCCGCGTTGGTCATCGTCTCGAGTGTGGTAAAGGTCTTCGACGCAACCACGAACAGCGTCTCGCCGGCGTCCAGGCCTTGAGTGGCCTCGGTAAAGTCGGCGCCGTCCACGTTTGATACAAAGCGGAAGGTCATGGACCGATCGCTGAATGGACGCAGCGCGCGATACGCCATTTCCGGCCCGAGATACGAGCCGCCGATGCCGATGTTGATCACGTTGCGGATTCGCTTGCCGGTATGTCCCAGCCACGCGCCGGACCGCACGCGCTCGGCGAAAGCCGCCATCGCGTCCAGCACCTGGTGGACCTCCGGCACGACGTCATGGCCGTCGACCAGGATCTTTGCGTCGCGCGCCGCCCGCAGCGCCACGTGCAGCACCGCACGCTGCTCGGTGATGTTGATCTTGTCGCCGCGGAACATCGCGTCGCGCCGCTCCGCAACACCGCGTTCCCGCGCGAGTTGCAGCAATAGTCGCACGGTCTCATCGGTGATCCGGTTCTTCGAGAAGTCGAGAAAAAATCCCGCGCCTTCGGCCACGAGACGTTCGCCACGACTCGGGTCGTCGACGAACAACTGCCGCAGATGCGTGTCCTTGATCTGCTGATAATGTGTGCCAAGTGCGTGCCAGGCCGCAGTGTCATTTGGCCGTTGCGCATCTGCCATGATCGCGTCCTCCGTGACAGCTAAGCGAGCGCCTTGCTCTTCGTTTCGATCGCGCCGAGCAGGTCTTTCCAGGAATCGACAAAGCCCTTGGCGCCCTCGTCCTGCAATTGCCGAGCCAGCGCGCCGACATCGACGCCCGCCCGCGTGATGGCGACCAGCACCTGCTCCGCATCGCCGCCGTCCCGAGCCATCGCGCGATCGACCTGGCCGTGGTTGCCGAACGCCAGCAGCGTCTCCTCCGGAATGGTGTTGACCGTATTCGGCGCCGCCAGCGCGCCTATGTAGAGGACATCCGATGCCTGCGGGTCCTTGGTGCTCGTGCTGGCGAACAACAGTCGCTGCGGCCGCGCGCCCCAGCCTTCCAGCCGTTGCCAACGCTCGGATTCCAACAGGTCGCGATACGCCTTGTAGCTCTGCTGTGAGACCGCGATGCCAAGCCGGTCCCTGAGCGCCTGCGGAACCTTGTCCAAAGTCGCCTTGTCCCAGCGGCTGACGAACACCGAGGCGACGGAACGCACATCGGGGCTCAATCCCGCCTCGACCCGGCGTTCCAGGCCGCGCATATAGGCGTCCGCCGCGCGAACATAGTCGTCGCGTGAGAACAGCAAGGTCACGTTGATCGGTACGCCGGCGAAGATCGCCTCCTCGATGGCGGGAAGACCTTCGAGCGTGCCAGGGATCTTGATGAACAGGTTCGGACGGTTGGCCTTCGCATGCAGCGCCTTAGCATCGGCGATGGTCCGCGCCGTGTCATGCGCGAGCAGCGGCGAGACCTCGAGCGACACCCAGCCGTCCACCCCGGCAGTTCGCTGATGGATCGGCGCGAACAGGTCGGCGGCCTTGGTGAGGTCCTGGATCGCCAGCTCGAAAAACAGCGCCTCGCCAGACTTCCCAGCACCCATCAGACGCCTGATCTCGGCATCGTATGAAGCGCTGTGAGTAACCGCATGGTCGAAGATCGATGGGTTTGACGTCAGTCCAGTCACCGACAATTCGTTGATGTACCGCTGCAACGTGCCGCTGGTCAGCAGGTCGCGGGTGATGTTGTCGAGCCACAGGCTTTGGCCCAGTTCATGAAGCCGTTCTGTTGCCTTCACCATCTCATTTCCCCTGTCAGCGCTTGCGGACGTCGGCCAGGTCGTGATGGACCAGATCGGCGATCCGCTTCAGTTGAATGTCGCCGTGTGGATATTGCGCGAGAATCTCGGGGTCCGTGGCATAGTGGCCCTGTTGCGGGAACACGGTCGTGACACGCTCGCCCCAGATCTTCTTCATCGCGTCGAGGATGCGCAGCTTGTCGTCGATCATCACGTAATGCTTGGCAGGATACAACCGTTCGACGTCGGCCAGTTCCTCTTCCTTATGGATGTAGATCAGCACGTGACCATCGAATGCCTGCGCCAGCCCGGAGCGCTCGACCTTGCGCGGCTGAAACACCGCGTCGCCGTCGGACAGGATGACCGCCGGCGCGAACTGCCGCGCATGCTTCACCGCGTCGAGCGCGCCGGGATACAGCCGATCGGCGAACGGGTAGTCCACCAGCCAGTTCGATATCCGCAGCAATCGCGGGTCGTGCATCTCCTCCAGCCGATAGCGCTCGAGCGCGCCGAGGTAATCGGCGTAGCCGAGTTCGCTGCGCAGCGTCTCGAAGATCTCCCAGTACCGGTTGCGCGCCGCGGTCCCGTGCTCGACGCTCATGTGCACGTCGAGATCGGCCTGCACGCGGTCGTTATTCAGCAACGTATTGTCGACGTCGAACAGAATGACGAGGTCGTGCATCATTTTGACACCTCCAGAGCCGGCTGCGGGTTGCGCCACGGTCCGTCGGCGCCGATCAGCGCCTCGGCCTCCGTGGGTCCCCATGTGCCCGGCTCATAGGGATAGACCGGCGTCGCGTCGTCCAGGATCGGATCGACCACGCGCCACTGCGCATCGACGATGTCGTCGCGCCCGAACAGTTCGCCGACGCCGTGCACCGCATCGCCGAGCAACCGCTGATACGGCGGCAGCAGGTTCGGCGCCTGCTCGGTCAGGATCATCTCGACATCCTCGCCGATCATGCGCTCGCCGGGGAGCTTCACCCGCACGCCCATCGCGATACTCACATCCGGGCTGATGCGCATGCGGACATGCCCGGAGCTAAGCGGCACCAGTTCCTCGAATGTCTCGCGCGGCGGCCGCTTGAAATGCACCACAATCTCGGTCGCGGTGACCGGCAGGTGCTTGCCGGCGCGGATGTAGATCGGCACGCCGGCCCAGCGCCAGGTCTCGATGAACAGCTTCACCGCGACGAACGTCTCAACGGTCGAGCCCGGGCGCACGCCAGGCACCGCCTGATATCCGGTGTACTGGCCGCGCACCACATGCGCCGGGTCGAGCGGCGCCATGGCCTTAAGCAGCGCCGATTTCTGATCGCGCATCGCCTCGTGCTCTTCGCCGGTCGGCGGGTCCATCGTGAGCTGGGCGAGCACCTGAAGCATGTGGTTCTGCACCACATCGCGGATCGCGCCGGTCTCATCGTAGAACCGGCCGCGGTCCTGCACGCCGAAATCCTCCGCCATGGTGATCTGGATGCTGCTGACGTGATCGCGGGTCCATAGCGGCTCGAACATCGAGTTGGCGAAACGCGTATAGACGATGTTCTGCACCGGCTCCTTGCCGAGGTAGTGATCGATCCGGAAGATGTTCTCCTCCGGGAAGAACTTGGCCAGGAGGCGGCTCAGCGTGCGCGCCGTTTCCCGATTGTGGCCGAACGGCTTCTCGATCACCAGGCGCGCGTTGTCGGCGCATCCGGACTGCGCCAGCGCCTCCGCCACGGTCGCGAACAGGCTCGGCGGCACCGCGAGGTAGTGCAGCGGATGCTTCGCCGCGCCGAGCTGCTTGCGCAGTTCGGTGAAGGTGGCGGGGTCGTTGTAGTCGCCGTCGACGTAGCGCAGGAGTTCCATCAGGCGCTGCGCTGCTGGTGACCCGGAAAGCCCATGGTGCTGCAGACTGTCCGCCGCGCGCGCCTTCAGATGATCCAGGTTCCAGTTGGCCTTGGCGACGCCGATGATCGGGACGTTCAGCCCCTCGTCACGCACCAGGCCCAACAGCGATGGAAAGATCTGCTTGTACGCCAGGTCGCCGGTCGCGCCAAAAAAGACGATCGCGTCCGACGGCAGTACGGCCATCTACGATCCCTCCTTCTCGGCCGGCTTTTCGACATGGCCGCCGAACGCGAAACGCATCGCCGATAGCATGCGGTTGGCATATTCCGCGTTGCCGCGCGATTCAAATCTGGAATAGAGCGCAGCACTGATCACCGGCGCCGGCACGCCTTCCTCGATCGCGGCAAGCAATGTCCAGCGGCCTTCGCCGGAATCCGACACCCGCCCCTGGAAATGCGCCAGACCCGGGTCCTGTCGCAACGCCCCGGCGGTGAGATCGAGCAGCCAGGATCCGACCACGCTGCCGCGTCGCCACATCTCGGCGACCTGCGCCACGTCGATGTTGTACTTGAAATGATCCGGGTCGCGCAGCGGTGTGGTTTCGGCGTCCACCTCGCCTTTCTTAAGCCCCACATTGGCATTCTTGATGATGTTGAAGCCCTCAGCAAAGGCTTGCATCATGCCGTATTCGATGCCGTTGTGCACCATCTTCACGAAATGGCCCGCGCCGTTCGGGCCGCAATGCAGGTAGCCGTACTCCGCCTGCGTCGGCGCGCCGGTGGCGCCTGGCGTTCGCGGCGCCGTATCCACGCCCGGCGCCAGTGACCGGAAGATTGGATCGAGATGCTTCACGACCGCATCCTCGCCGCCGATCATGTGGCAGTAGCCGCGCTCGAGGCCCCAGACGCCGCCGCTGACGCCGACATCGACGTAATGCAGCCCTTTGGGCTTCAGTTCCTTGGCGCGACGGATGTCGTCATGGTAATAGGAATTGCCGCCTTCGATGACGATGTCGTCCCGCTCCAGCAGCGGCACCAGCGAATGCAGCACGGAATCCACCGCCGCGGCCGGCAGCATCAGCCAGACGGCGCGCGGCTTCGACAGCGCTTTGACAAAATCCGGCAGGCTCGTGGTGCCCTTGGCTCCCTTGGCCACCGACTGCTGAACCGTGTCGGCGTGGCTGTCGAAGACCACGCATTTGTGGCCGGCCTTCATCAACCGCTCGACCATGTTTGCGCCCATGCGGCCCAGGCCGATCATGCCGAGTTCCATCGTCCCCTCCTTTATGTCGGCTTTGCCGCGATGGCCTGCCTGGCAGCAGCGACAACGCGGTCTACAGTAAAGCCAAAATGCTCCGTCACAACCTTGATCGGCGCGGACATGCCAAACGTGTGCATCCCCAGCACGACGCCCGTGGCTCCGGCATAGCGCTGCCAACCCAGCGTTGAGCCTTCCTCCACAGTCACGCGCGCCGTCACAGCCGGCGGCAGGACGCTGTCGCGATACGCTTCATCCTGTTCCTCGAACAGCTCCCATGACGGCATGCTGACGACACGCACCGCAACCCCTTCGGCGACAAGCCGATCACGCGCGCCCACGCAAAGCTGCACCTCGCTGCCGCTGGCGACCATAATGACGTCCGGCTTGCCACCCGGCGCATCGGCCAGCACGTAGGCGCCCCTCGCGAGACCGGCAGCCGATGCGAACTGCGATCGATCGACAATCGGCAGCGCCTGGCGCGAGCAGATCAACGCGGTCGGACGATGCCGCTGCTGCAAGACATGGCGATACGCCTCGGACATTTCGTTCGCATCCGCCGGCCGGATCACGACCATGCCCGGAATCGCCCGCAAGGACACAATCTGCTCGATCGGCTGGTGCGTCGGCCCGTCCTCGCCGAGGCTGATCGAATCATGCGTCCAGATGTGCAGTACCGGCAACTCCATCAGCGACGACAGCCGGATGGAGCCGCGCGCGTAGTCGGTGAAGATCAGGAAGCCGGCGCCGAATGCCCGCAACCCGGTCAGCGTCATGCCGCTGACCGCAGCGCACATCGCGTGCTCGCGCACGCCGTAATGCATGTTGCGGCCATGGTGATCACCGGGAGACTCGCCGGACTGGAAGTCGCCAGCCGAGGCGAAGGTCAGCCGAGTCCTGGTGCTGGGCGTCAGATCAGCCGAGCCGCCGATGATCCAGGGGATTTGCTCCGCCATGGCGTTCAGCACCCTACCGGATGCGTCGCGCGTCGAAAGACCAGAGGTGCTGGGCGCAAACACCGGAAGCGCCGCCTCCCATCCCGCCGGCAGCCGGCGTTCGCTCAGGCACTCGATCTGTTCGGCGAGGTCTGGATACTCGGCGCTATATCGTTTGAACATGTCCTGCCATGCAGTGCGCAGTCCCGCGCCGCGCGCGCCAAGCTGCGCGGCGAAATGCTCGCGCACGCCGGCGGGAACCACGAACTGCTGGTCTGGATCGAAGCCGAAGAACTGCTTGGTCAGCCGCACTTCGTCGTCGCCAAGCGGCTCGCCATGCGCCTCGAACGAGTCGTGCTTGTGCGGCGAACCGTAGCCGATATGGCTATGCACCACGATCAGCGTCGGCCGATCCCCGGTCTGCTGGAAACCCCTATAGGCTTGCTCGAGCAACTGCATGTCGTTGGCATTGCTCACGCGCAGGATGTTCCAGCGATAGGCCAGGAAACGAGACGCGACATCCTCGGTGAAAGCGAGATCAGTGGGCCCTTCGAGGCTCACGCGATTGCTGTCGTAGATCCAGCAAAGGTTGGATAGCCGCAGATGTCCGGCCAGCGAGGCGGCTTCACTCGTGATACCTTCCATCATGTCGCCGTCGCCGCACAGCGCGTAGACATTGAAATCGAACAAATCAAAACCCGGCCGATTATAGGTGGCACCCAGCCATTGCCGGGCAATTGCCATGCCGACGCTGGTGGCCGCGCCTTGGCCGAGTGGCCCGGTAGTGGCCTCCACGCCCGAGGTCCAGCCGTATTCCGGATGTCCCGGACAACGAGTAGTGCCGCCCTGACGGAACGTCTTGATGTCGTCCAATGTCACGGCACCGCGACCGACTTCCTCGTAGGTCGGGTTCGCCGCCTTGATGCCGGCCAGATAGATCAGGCTGTACAGCAGCATGGACGCATGGCCCGCGGACAGCACGAATCGATCGCGATTGAGCCAGCCTGGATCAGCGGGATCGTAGCGAAGCATCCGTTGCCACAATGTGTAGGCAGTCGGCGCTGCATCCATCGGCGTGCCGGGATGGCCGGACTTCGCCTTCTGTATTGCGTCCACCGCCAACATCCGGATGGTGTTGATAGCAAGCTGATCCATGTCCGACTGAGGTGGCATTTCTAAACCTCGCTTTCCGCGGGGCCCGCATCGTGGCTGCCCCTGCACCGCCGTTCAGGCTGTTTGCATCTGATCCAAGCCATATTGCGCCGCCCCGAGCAACGCCGCACGGGTCATCACGACATGGACCGGCATGGCGGCGAGCAGGTCCGACAGCCGCCCCTTGTTGACGAAGGCTCGCATGAACCGGCCATCAGTCAACTTCGGCAGGACATGTATCGGGATGCCGCCCGCCAGATACACGCCGCCCGTCGCCAGCACCTTGAGTGCCAGATTACTGGCCTCGTCGCCCAGGATCGACACGAAGATCTCCAGGGTCGCCGCGGCCAGCGGATTGCCGGACGGGTCTTCCAGGCCGGCCTGTGCGATCAGCGGCGTCCGGTCGTGCGCCCGCGCCAATGTTGCGGCAAATGCGTCCGGCTCCGCGCCGGGATCGGCGTTGCGCAGGTAGTCGTAGATGTTGGCAATGCCCAGCCCGGAGCAGACGCGTTCGCAGGAGACGTGTCCGAAACGATTGGCCAGGTATTGCCACAGGCCGGCCTGGCGCTCGTCGGTCGGCGGAAAACTCGCGTGGCCGCCCTCGGACGAACAGGCGATGTAGGAACTGCCGCCCCAGACGAGAAACGCCTCGCCCAGGCCGGTCCCGGGCGCGACGACGGCGATCGGTCCCTGCGGCTCCGCCTTGCCGACGTTGATGCTGTGCAGGTCCTCCGGCTGGAGATGCGGCACGGCGTAGGCGATCGCCTTCAGGTCGTTTAGCAGCATGACGCGACGCAGGCCGAGGGCCTGGCACAGGGCCGCTTCCTCGACGTCCCAGGGCAAATTGGTGAGGTGCGCGCGCCCGGCGATGACCGGTCCGGCGACATCGAAGCAGGCGTGGTCCGCCGTCAACTTCTCGCGCGCCAGGAACTCGCGGGCCATGACATCAAGGCCGGGGTAGTCGGCGCTGTGGAATTCGGCCTCCACGACGGACTGGCGGGCGCCGGTGGCGGGCGCATACAGCGCCAGCAAGGTCTTGGTCCCGCCGATATCGCCAGCCAGCAGCATCTGGGGGATCTCCGTAGGGCTTGGTTGACGGGTTAGCCTTCCATGCGTTGCCCGGCAAGCCGTCGACCTCGGCCGGCGCCGGTAATGGTTCGGATCTCGCACTCGTCGCAGCCAATCTCGCGCAGGACCTCCTCGGTGTGTTCACCGAGTGCCGGCCAGAGCCTGCGCACGGACGGTGGACTGGCGGAGAGCCGCGCCGGTATAGCCGCCACGGTCACATCTCCATCAAGTGGATGCTGCATCCGCTGGAAGAACCCTGTCTCCTGGAGATACTCGTCTTTCAGCAGGTCCTCCAGAGTGTTGACCGGCCCACAGGGAATATCGAGCGCCTCCAGTATCGACAACCAATCCGCCGTGGCGCGCTCGCGCATACCATCCGCGAGCACTCCGTACAGAACATCGACGTTGTCCGACCGTGCCGCGATCGTCGCGAAACGCGGATCCTCGATCAACGCCGCTCGGCCCATCGCCTCGAACAACCGGCCCCAGTGCGCGTCGCTCACCGCGATCACGCAGATGTGGCCATCCTTCGTCGCGTACGGCCGCCGATGCGGTGTCAGCATGCGCGGATAGCCGAGGCCGAGTTCCGGCTGATTGAGCACCGCGCCCCACAGATGCTCGACCAGCAGGAACGACAACATCGTCTCGAGCATCGGTACATGCACTTCCTGGCCTTGTCCGGTGCGTTCGCGGTGAAACAGCGCCATGCCGATCATCGAGGCCAGCATCTGGCCGGTCAGCTTGTCCACCACCACGCTCGGCACGTAGCGCGGCGCGCCGTCAGACCCGGCATTCAATGCGGCAAGTCCGCTCATCCCTTGGATCATGTCGTCAAACGCGGGATGGTCCTGCTTGCGGCTTCCTTTGCGGAAGCCCGACGCACAGGCATAGACGAGGCGCTCGTTGCGCTTCGAGAGCTCGGTGTAGCTTAGCCCCAGTCGATCCGCGGCGCCGAGCCGCATGTTGTGCACGAACACATCGGCGCCATCGACCAACCGCAGCAGCGCATCCTTTGCCGCCGGCTGCTTCAGGTCCAGCACCACACTGCGCTTGTTGCGGTTGAGCATGGCGAAATAGGAGCCCATTCCCCTGGTGCGGCTTGGTCCGATCCAGCGGCAGTTGTCGCCATCCGGCGATTCCACCTTGATCACATCGGCGCCCATGTCGCCCAGTTGCTGCGTGGCGAATGGACCAAGCACGACCGTTGTCAGATCGATCACGCGAATGCCGGCGAGCGGGCCGCCCTGCATTTCCCCCTCCACGCAGATGTTGCCGCAAGGTTGCTGCCGGCGCCTGTAGATTGGCAATGGTGTGCGACGTCGGTAGTGTCATCGGATGGCAACAATGATCCTGACCGGCGACGTCAACCTGATGAATGTTGCCGATCCCACTGTGCCATTCGCGCGCGTGCGCGAGGATTTCCGCGCAGCCGATATTGTGTTCAGCAACCTGGAATGCTGTCTCTACGATCCGCCATCAGGGCATGCGGTGGAGACCGAAGGCTTCTTCGCTTCTCCGATCATCGGCGGCGAAGCTCTGCGGCACGCCGGTATCGCAGCAGTCGGCATCGCCAACAATGTCAACTACGGCGACGCGGCGATTACCGCATCGATTGACCGCCTGGACGAGCTTGGGATCGCACACACCGGTGCCGGGGCGAACGTTGCAACGGCGCGCGCACCGATCGTCGTGGAACGCAGCGGGCTGCGCTACGGCTTCGTGCAGCGAAGCTCGGTCTATTGGCCGATCAACCACGAGGCCGGAGCGAATTCCACAGGCATTGCGGTGATCCGAGCCCACACGGCCTACCAGGTGCCGATGCACAAGACACGGCCGGAGATGCCGCCGCTCAACCGCCCGGGGATACCGCCGGAGATCATCACCTGGGCCGACCCCAACTATCTACGTGCCTTCACCGACGACGTTGCCGGCCTGCGCACGAGTGCCGACATCGTCGTCGCGTCCTGCCACTGGGGACTTCACAAGGACGTGCTCGCTTACATGCGCGAGATCGGCCACGCGGCGATCGACGCCGGCGCCGATATCGTCATCGGCCACGGCCCGCACTATTCGCTGCCAGTCGAGGTTTATCGCGGCAAGCCGATCTTTTACGGACTGGGAAGCTTCTCATTCCACACGGGCCATGGCGGACGCGCACATGGCGACTGGATTGGCATGATGGCCCAGCTGTCCTGCACGG
Organism: Acetobacteraceae bacterium; assembly: GCA_035569235.1. Taxonomy (GTDB): domain Bacteria; phylum Pseudomonadota; class Alphaproteobacteria; order Acetobacterales; family Acetobacteraceae; genus JAMXLO01. Next base: position 48,796 of record DATMND010000270.1, read on the forward strand.
CACGAACAATGGAGCGGGTCAGCTTCAGGTTCGTTCGTCACAATGCGCGTAACGAAACCATACCCTGCCGGCTGTCGGACGAAGCTGCTGAACTGGATGTGATCAGACTGCGTAGCGCCGGCTATGGCACCGCGTTTGTCTCACAGGATGACGAAGTTGTGATTACTCTGTAGGCGCCGTACAATGAATGGGGACCGGCGATTGGCCGGCCCCCTGAATTGCGCGCAAGATCAGTCAGCGCCACCGTCCTGGGCTGGTGGGTAAAGATACACATGGGACAAGCCGAGGCCGGATGGCGGCTGCTGCGGCTCCGTCACCGAAGTCCCGATATCGCCGGATGGCGAACCTTCGTCAGGAAACACATAGCCGCCTGGGCCGTATGGGACCGGCGCCTGGCTGTAGGCTTGCGCGGGGTCGGTTGTCGCCGAACCTGGACTCATCGCAAAAGCAGAACCGGCGGACAGCACCAACATCGCCGCGCCAGCAATCAAACCATTCTTCATAACGAGGGCTCCTGTTCATTGTCGCCACCATCGCGATGGCGGATCGCACTCCTAATTCCTCCCAATTCGATCTTGTTCGACGGCTGATGCCGGTTTGCACGTCCATCGCCACCAAGTCGCCATATGGCGCAGGATCAAGCCTTGGACAGAGGCACTGAGACCACGACTGCCATGCAAACGATGCATATGTGCACTGGAAGTTTCACAACGTAACGCAATGCTTCTGTCAATTGCTCATATGTAAAACGGACGATACAAGAATTCACGCAGCGGTCACAGCAAAACCGCGGATCGATCATTCGTGTTGGTCGCGCGGGGCCGTCAACAGGAAAATTCTGTGTGAGCCGGCGGCGGATTTCTCGGCGCCAGGTTTGTTGCGTCGTCAGTCTACCAGAGCTTCCTTCGGCGGTACCGGATGTCCCAGATAGCTCGCCAGCACCGTGTGGGGCGCGCCGTCCTGGCGGATGCGACCCTGATCGAGCCACAGCACGCGTGTGCACCATTCCTGCACCACGAATATCTGATGCGTCGAGAGCACCAGGATCTCGGCGCCCCGCACCATGTCCTCCAGCCGTTTTTTCGCCCGCTCCAGGAACTCGGCGTCGCCAGCGAGAAACCACTCGTCCATCAGAAGGATCTGCGGCCGGATTGCGGTGGCCATGGCAAATCCAAGTCGAACCAGCATGCCGGACGAGTAGGTCCGCAGCGGTAGGTCCATGAAATCGCCCAGGCCGGCAAATTCAGCGACATCGTCTTCAAGGCGTCGCAACTCGGAGCGGGAGAGACCGCTATAGAGCGCCCGTAACATGATGTTCTCGCGGCCGGTACACTCGATGTTCATGCCGAGGGTGGTATCGAGCAGCGCGCTCAGGCTTCCTTGCACGCGCACCTGTCCCATCACCGGCTCATAGATGCCGGCAATTGTTCGCAACAGAGTTGTCTTGCCCGCGCCGTTGCCACCGATCAACGCCAGCCTGTCGCCGCTGGTGAGCGTGAACGAGACGTCCCGCAGCGCCTCCACCACAACACGCGACTGCTTGTCCTGGCCCAGTCGACCGGACGCAGCCGCCACCACCGTCTTTTTCAGACTGCGGCTGTTGCCGTGATACAGTGGGAAGAACACGGATACGCCGGCGATGGTGACACGGGCATCACAGGTCATGGCTAAAGCCAGAATGCCACGCGGCCGCGCGCCCGGACAAAAAACGCCCAGGACACGCCGCACAAGGCAATGCTGTAAAGTACGGCCGCAAGCCAGGTGTCAATCGACGGCGTTTGTCCAAGCAACGGTGCACGCACGATCTCGAGCAGCGCATAGAACGGGTTGTATGGCAGCAGCACCGCATGCCGCCCGAGCTGTTGCGGTTGCCAGATCACCGGCGTCAGAAAGAACGCGATCATCATCACACTACCGATGATTGGCGCGATATCGCGGAAACGCGCGCAGAATGCCCCGAGAAGCAGGGCCACCGCCAGCGCATCGACACCCCATATCGCGAACGCCGGCAGTGCCAAAATCGCGTGCCACCCCGGCTGGATCGAGAAGACGATGTCCACCACCACGATCACGACGACGTTGTGCGCCAACACCAGCACGTTACGGATCAGCATGCGCAACGCGTGAAGGAAGAGCGGCATGCGGACTGCTCGGATCATGCCTTCCGCCTGGGTGAAGCAGATGCATGCCTCGATCACAAGCGTGCTGAGGAATGCCCACAACACCTGAGACAAAGCAAGAAACGGCAGATAGTCATGCACGTCCATGTGGAAGAGGGTGGCGTACAGCACGCCGAGCGATCCCACCATTATCGCGGTCGACAGCGTCAGCCAGAATGGCCCGAGCATCGAGCCCCGGTAACGCAGGCGGATATCCAGCCAGGCAAGCGTCCAGGCGAGATGCCACAATCGCAGTCCATCGGCGATATCGCGCATCGCGAGCCGATTTCCGGCTGACAGCGACATATCGCCCTTGAGATCGAGCACCGTCACTCGTTCGAGCGTGTTGAGGCGACTTTGCATGGCTTGGTTCATGGCTGCCCCGCCGATAGCCGATCCTCGGGCAAAGGCCAAGTGGGAGGCGCGCAGCCGGCGCGGCTGTTGTCGTTATGATGCTTGGGGCCTAAGGCGAAACAACCGAAGCATTTCCGGACACGCCTCATGCTCCCCCGTCATGGCCGGCGAAGGCCGGCCACCCACGTCTGTGTGCATGCACAAAGAGAAGACGTGGATGCCGACCTGCGTCGGCATGACGATGTGGAAGTGGCCGTTGCGCCACGGGCGCACTTTTTTTCCCAGCGGGTCCTTAGAGGCGCTTGGTCATGTAGACGCGATCGTAGCCCTTCTCGCTCCCCCGATGCGTTTCGACGAATCCGATACGTCGATACAGCGCAAAATTCTCGGTCATCAACGCATGCGTGTAGAGATGGATTTCGCCAAATCCGAGTCGGCGCGCCTCGGTTTCGGCGAAGCCGATCAGCGCGCGGCCAAACCCCTTTCCCTGGCTGTCGGGCATTACCGCGATGTTGTCGAGCAGCAATCCAGACGGTCCCTGTTCGAGCACCAGTATCCCGACAATCCGGCCATCATCCTCCAGTACCCAGGTCTGCCGGTCTGCGATGCGCCCGGCGTAATCGTCCAGCATTGGGCCGGGCGGTTTGCCGATGCGCGCAACGTAATGACCATAGGCCGCGTCGACGACGTGCCGCACTGCCTCAACATCAGCCGCGGCGGCAGCCCTGATCATCGGGATAATGTCACGCCGCGCGTTGCTGCACGGCTTCAGTTGCAGCTTCCAGGCCGACTGCCTGTGCCAGGCGATCGAGCCGGCGCATCACGCTCTCGCCCGCGAACACGCCGCTGTCCTCCTCAAGGCGCAGGATCAGGCGGCTGCCCGAGACAAGCAGTCCCGTGCCGGCCAGCAGGTCCGGCGTGCCGGCGGACAGCGTGTAGGCGAGACGCAGGGCGACGCCGAGCATTTCCGCCCGGTGCGTGCTCGACATATCCAGCAGCAGTCGTGCCGTGCGCAGGAAAATCGCATCCGCTTCCACTTCGTATCGCATGGCGGTCGCCAGCGCGAGAAAGGCCCGCGCGTGATGATCCAAGCCGATCCCGGGCTGGCGCAGGACCCGGAGGAAGGCCTGTTCGGCACGGAACTCGGGGTGGTCGTGGCTGCCGATATCGGACATCCAGCACGCTGCCTCGCGCAATCGGCGCGCTTCCGCGGTCTCATGCTGAAACAGCGGATCAGTCCAGGCGAGCAGGGCAGGGGGCAGGGCGGGATCACGCCCCAGCCGCCTGGCGTACTCTTGCCCCGCGGCCAGCAGCGGATCCTGGGCAGAGATCTCCTGCGGCATGCGCTGCATGAACCAGCCCTCGCGCAGGCCGCTGGCGCTGAACACGACACGTCGCACGCCAGTGGCGCGCAGCACCCGGCGCAGCGTCACGGCGGCAAACGGTAAATCGTCTATGCGCCGGCGCGACAGCCCCGGCAGACGCTCAAGCGCGCGCCGACCCGCACCCGCTATCACGCCGGTCAGGTCGCGCGCCTCCTCCCGGCCGATCGTGTAGTGGTGCACCATCTGCAGCGGATATCCGGTCTGCGCCATGTGGATCCGCGCCAGGGCGCGCCAGGCGCCGCCCACCAGATACAGGTCGCGGTTCGCGCCCTCGGCGAGCCACGGCACCGTGGCAAGATCGGCATCCGCGATTGCCCGCGCGCGCACCGGATCGCCATCGGCACGCTCCGCCAGCCGGATCGCGCCCAGACTAAGAGTGTGCGATGCGCCCCGCGTTCCGTTGTCGAGCCGCACGAGCTCGAGCGATCCGCCGCCGATGTCGGCCAGGATGCCATCCGCGCTCGGGATGCCGCACAGCACGCCCATCGCGGAGTATTCCGCCTCCTCCAGACCCGACAGCACGCGGATCGGTACGTCAGGCATGCGGGCCCGCAGCCGGGCGACGAAGTCCGTGCCGTTCTTGGCATCACGTACCGCCGCGGTGGCCAGCACCTCGAAGGGGTGTGCGCCCATCGCCCGCGCCACCGCACGGTAGCGGTGCATCACGGTGAACGCCTGACCCATCCCTTCTTCGTTCAGCCGTCCGCTGGCCTGAAGCCCGCGGCCAAGCCGCAGCACCGCCTTCTCGTTGAAGATCGCCGCCGGATTGCGGCAGCGCCCTTCATAGACGACGAGGCGCACCGAGTTCGATCCGAGATCGACCACCCCACAGCGTGGCGCATCGGCACGCGGCTCATACGGCATGCGGTCAGTCCTGGTGCACCCGGTCCTGTCGCCGGTGATTCGACATCGGCGAAGCAAATGTCGGCCCGTGCAACGCCGAGCCGCGGCCCGAGAGTGACGGGTTGGTCATGAAGTAATCGTGTGCTGACACCGGTTTCTTGCCGAGGGCAACGCGCCGCCAGGTGCCGTCGCCGCGTAGTTCCCAGGATTGTATCGTGTCCTTGAGGTTCACCACCATGATCTGGTCCAGCACCTGCGCGTGCACGGTGGGATTATGGATCGGCACCAGGGTCTCCACGCGCCAGTCCATGTTGCGCACCATCCAGTCGGCCGAGCTGATGTAGATGCGCGCATGCCGGCTTGGCAGCGGATGGCCATTGCCGAACACACAGATGCGGCTGTGCTCCAGGAAGCGGCCCACGATTGATTTGATGCGGATGTTTTCCGACAGTCCGGGAACGCCGGGCCGCAGGCAGCAGATGCCGCGCACCACACCCATGATCTTCACGCCGGCGCGCGAGGCCTCGTACAGCAGATCGATCAGCGTCTCGTCCACCAGCGAGTTCAGCTTCAACCAAATGCCGGCCGGCCTGCCCGCATGGGCGAACGCGATCTCCCGCTTGATCAGGTCGGCCAGCACGGTGCGCATCGTCAGCGGGCTGAATGCGAGGGCGTCCATCAATTCGGGTCGCGCGTAGCCGGTCATGTAGTTGAACAGCCTCGCGGCGTCGCGCGTCAGGTCGCGGTCGGTGGTGAAGAACGACAGGTCGGCGTAGATGCGCGCGGTGATCGGATGGTAGTTGCCGGTGCCGAAATGCGCGTACGAGCGCACGCCGGAACCCTCGCGCCGTACGACCAGCGACAGCTTGGCATGCGTCTTCAGTTCGGCGAAACCGTACACCACCTGCACGCCGGCGGCTTCCAGGGTCCGGGCCAGCCGGATGTTCATCTCCTCATCGAAGCGGGCCCGCAGCTCGACCACCGCGGTGACGAATTTTCCCGCTTCGGCAGCTTCGATCAGCGCCTTGACGATCGGGCTGTCGCGGCTGGTGCGATATAGCGTCTGCTTCACCGCGATGACATTGGGGTCCTGCGCGGCCTGGCGCAGGAACTGCACCACCACGTCAAAGCTCTCGTACGGATGGTGGACGATGATGTCCTTGGCCCGGATCGCCGCAAAGCAGTCGCCGCCGAAGTCGCGGATGCGTTCAGGGAAGCGCGGCGTGTAGGGCGGGAACAGCAGGTCTGGCCGATCATCCACGATGAGTTGTCGCAGGTCCGCGACGCCGAGGATGCCATCGGCGATGTGTGTCTCGTCGGGGGTGGCGCCAAGCTCGGCCGCGACCAGGGCACGCAACTCCTCCGGCATGCTGGCGTCCATGCCAAGATGGATGACCACGCCGCGCCGGCGACGCTTCAGCGCACTTTCGTAAGAGCGAACCAGGTCCTCGGCTTCTTCCTCGAACTCCACGTCGGTGTCGCGGATCAGTCGGAACCTGCCCTGCCCGGTCACGCGAAAGCCCGGAAACAGCCGGTCGAGGAACAGGCCGAGCAGGTCCTCCAGCATCACGAACCGGATCGGCTCGCCGCTGGCGCCCGGCAGCCGGATGAACCGCTCGACCTGGCTCGGCAGCGGCAGCAGGGCACGCATGCCCTGGCCGTCCTCCTCGCGGAGCAGTAGCAGGGCCATCACCGAACCCATGTTGGGGATGAACGGGAATGGATGGGCCGGGTCGATCGCGAGCGGCGTGAGCACCGGGAACACCCGCTCCATGAACCAGGCGTGCAGCCATTTTACGTCATCGGCTGACAGCGTCTCGGGCTCGCAAACCTCGATGCCGGCCTCGCGCAGCAGTCCGCGCAGCTCGCGCCAGACGCGCTGCTGCTCGGCGAGTAACGCCTCGGCGCGAAGCTTGATCTCGGCAAGCTGCTGCGGCGGCGTCCGTCCGTCGGGCGAGACCGCCGTGAGGCCCGCCTTCGCCTGGCCGATCAGGCCGGCGACGCGGACAGAGTAGAATTCGTCGAGGTTGGACGCGCTGATCGAGATGAAGCGCAAGCGCTCCAGCAGGGGATGCCGGATGTTCTCGGCCTCCTCGATCACGCGGTGATTGAGATCGAGCCAGGAAAGCTCCCGGTTGATGAAGCGGTCGGGGCTACCTGGGGCGATCGCGGGCGGGCCTGATGCTGGCGGCTCAGTGGCCTGCCTGACAGGAGATCGGGCAAGCTGGTCAACGCCACCATCGCCACGCGCCGGCAACTGTCGTGCGGACAACTTGTTCATGGCCATGATCCTACAGTAGCTGCCGGGCATCCCGCGAGAGGGACCGCCCGCATCGAAGACTTAATCTGGTGAGGGACCGATTATGCCGGCCAATGCCGAAGCGGCGAGCACCCTCGTGACGGCCGAACCGCTGGCAAGGGCGGCTTCATCGAGCCGCGCCATCGCCTCGCGCAGGGCCGCCGGGGTCCGCGGCAGGCGGCGCAGCAGCCACTCATGCACCGCTTCCGAGACGACAAGCTGACGCTCCTTGGCCAGTCGGACCAACAGCGCGCGCAGCAGGTCGTCGTCCGGTGCGCCGATCTCAACGGCAGCGACGGCGCGCAGGCGACTGGCGAGGTCGGCGAGGCGTGTTTTCCAACGAGAAGGCGGTGCGCGGCCGGCCATCAGCACGGGCAGGCCCGCTTCGGACGCGGCATTCAGCAGATGGAGCAACGCCGGCTCGTTCGCAGTCGCATCGGCTTCATCGAGCGCGATGCCCCCCCGCGTGGGCAGATCTGGCAGGTCGTGCAGTGTCGGGCCTCGAAGCAGGACGGCACCGGAACGCTCGGCCCAAATGTGCATCAGATGCGTCTTGCCGTTGCCAGCCTCGCCCCAGAGCGCCAGGCGCCGGTTGGGCCAGTCCGCGGTACGGGCAAGCCAGGTCAGCGCGGCAGCGTTGCACGGCGCCTGCAAAAAATCCGTGGCGGCATATCGCTGCCTCGTTGGAAATTTGAGCGTCAGTTGGCCGGTGGCCTGCACGAGGCTACTCCGCACTCGAGGGTGTCCCGTCGTCAAGGCCGCCGTCAGCTGTTTCCGCTTTTTGCCGGACCCAACTCTACGATGACCCAAATGCCCGACGCGTTGCGACAGCCGGTGCCCTGCAGATGGTAGGCGCGCCCAGTTGCGCGGATGTGTTCGGCGAAGTCTCGGCACCAGCCATACTGGCTGGATTGCACTGTCCTGATCAGCAGCACGTCGCCGTCATCGCCCGTCGCGGGGTCGCGCCATGCCATGGCGTCGCCGCTTAGGTTCCGCTCAAGAGCTTGCTGAATTCTGTCGACGCGCAGGCGGAGGGCACTGTCCGGCAATGCCGGCTCGGCGCTGGTATACCCGATAAGTTGAACCTGCTGCATCGGAGCATCGCCTATCCGCTCATCACGGCGGACGTAGAAACCGATTTCAGGGGCATAAAAGAAGCTGCGCTGAACCATTTGGCTGCCGGCCCCGCCCGACTGTTCGCTCATCGAACAATCGACCCGCCAGGTGTTGAACGCGCCCGCTGGCGTTTCCACCCGGACGGTGCCGGCGACGTCGCATCGCCAGTTCTCACGCACGGTGACAGGCGTCCGGCCCGCCGGCGTCCGTACCGTGCGCGTGGCACTGAAATCGACGCTCTTGCCTGGCTGCAGCGGGAACAGCAATGGTGCGGCGGCCGCGATGCGCCGCTCCCCCTGCGTCGACGTATCCGTCCAGGCAACGCGCGGCAGCAGCACATCACGCGACGTGACGTAATTGCCGCCGCTGCCGTGCCATCGGACCGTATCGCGGTCGACGGCGACCACGCTTTCTGTGGTGCCGTCACTGAACCGATACGAGTCGCCGATGCCGTAGTCCGGAACCGGTGCCGACGGCAATTCCACCACGCCGGCCTGCTGTGTCGGGCCACAGCCGGCCATCGGGACAAGCAGGCAGGTCAGACACCAAGCCAAGGCAGGGATACGACCGAGCATGGGACTCCATATCGCGCCGATAGCAAATTATTGATGCAATCCATCGTGAGCGGGCGTCGTGCGCTGAAACCGTGTCGTAAACCTTACGTTGTCGCGCCGCAGCTTCCTGCGGGGGAGAAATCATGCCGAACTCCATCCACACACAAGTCAAACTGGACGCTGACCATCACCGCCGAATGATGCGGCGCGGTCTGATCACAGGTCTTGCGGCGGCGATTCTTACAGCAATGCCTTTGACGATAGTGCCATCGCGCCTCGCACTCATCGATCACACCGCGGATGCCCACGGGGGTGGTGGTGGTGGTGGCGGCGGTGG
>DATMND010000271.1:0-21111 GCA_035569235.1 Acetobacteraceae bacterium
AAGACCGCGACCAGCCAGATCATGGGCGGCGTGGTGTGGGGTATCGGCATGGCGCTGCACGAGGAAACGCTGGTCGACCACACATTCGGCCGGATCATGAATGCGAACATCGCCGAGTATCATGTCCCGGTGAACGCCGACGTGCACGACATCGACGTCATCTTCGTCGACGAGCCGGACGACATCGTCAATCCGCTCGGCATCAAGGGGCTGGGCGAGATCGGCATCGTCGGCGTCGCTGCGGCGATCGCCAACGCGATCTATCACGCGACTGGCAAGCGCGTGCGCGACCTGCCGATCACGCTCGATAAATTGCAGCGACGGCGAGCTGTGTGAACCCGCCGAATTCGGCGTGCGGGGTGTTCTCGCGAGAAACAGCGTTGTCGATACGATTGCGGATTTCATTCAGACTCGCGAATACGCGGATAGTGGGCGGGCCGTCTGCGTCAAATCAATGACGTTCTGATTACAGCCCCACGACGGTGCATCAGGGTCCTCTCCGGAAAGAGAACCCGATGATTAGGGCGATCGACTCGCGATTTCGTGACGGCAACGACCGAACAATTGTAACACGGTCTCCGTACGATTGCCTCCGACGATAATAGGGCGCCGAACGGGATCACCATGCGCAACTCGGTGGCACCCGGGCGTTCGTACGGGGGAAGGGGATACGCATGAAATATCGGCAGAGCATTTTGTACGCTACGACAGCGCTTGCGCTCATCGCGACCGGGGCATCGGCGCAGGAGGGCATGCAGGATCGGAACTCGAAAACACCCATCAAGCATCTGGTCGTGATCTTTCAGGAGAACATCTCCTTCGACCACTATTTCGGCACCTACCCGATGGCGGAGAACAAGCCCGGCGAAACGCCGTTCAAAGCCAAGGGAAGCACGCCCAGGCGCATCAATAACCTGCTTACGCCGCTCGACACCGCCAACCGGTTCCGGCCGCTGCGCAATATGGATCTGCTGAACGACAACCCGAACGCCAACCCGAACGCGCCGGCGGACGGGCCGCCGCTCAACGGTGCGAACGCGTCCAACCCGATCCGCCTGTCGCCCGCGCAGGCGCTGACCGCCGACCAGGACCACAACTACCAGCCCGAGCAGCAGGCGTCCGACAACGGCAAGATGGACGGGTTCCCGGCATTCACTGGGGTCGATGGTCCGCCGCCCTCGACGCCGCCGATCGCAGGGCTGGTGATGGGCTACTACGACGGCAACACGGTGACCGCGCTGTGGAACTACGCCCAGGACTTCGCACTCAATGACAATAGCTGGACCACGACATTCGGGCCGTCGTCGCCCGGCGCGATCGCGCTCGTGTCCGGTCAGACCAACGGCTTCGATGCCACGGCCAACGTGGTGGACAGCACCGGAAAGCTGCTGCACCCGACGCACGAGGTGGAGGACGGCGCCGGCGGCTTCACGTTGATCGGGGACGCCGATCCGCTGCTCGACGTCTGCTCCTCGCGGACCGGTGACAGGGTGACCATGCACGGCCGCAACATCGGCGACATGCTGAATGCGCAGAATATCACCTGGGGATGGTTCGAAGGCGGTTTCGATCTGACCATCACCAACGCGAACGGCACGACCGGATGCTTGCGTGAAACCGATCCCAAGGCGCCCGGCACACCGGCGTTCACGTCGACAGATTACATCCCGCACCACGAGCCGTTCCAGTACTACGCCTCGACGCGCAACCCGACGCATATGCGGCCTTCGTCGGTCGCGGCGATCGGTCACAGCACGGTGCCCGGTTCCAACACGCCGGAACCGGCTAACCATCAGTACGACATCAACGACTTCTTCGCCGCGCTGAAGGCGGGCAACCTGCCGTCGGTGAGCTTCCTCAAGGCGCCGGCATTCCAGGACGGGCATGCCGGCTATTCCGATCCGCTGGACGAGCAGAACTTCCTGGTCAATGTCATTAATACGCTCGAGTTCAGCCCGTTCTGGGATGAGACCGCCGTGGTCATCGCCTATGATGACTCCGACGGCTGGTACGATCACCAGATGCCGCCGATCGTGAACCCGTCCTTCAGCGCGGTCGATGCACTGAATGCCGTGGGCGTCTGCGACAACGGCGCGCAGCAGGGACAGCCCGCTCCGGAAGCACCGCTCAACGGCGCCTTCGGCAAGCCGGTGCAGGGTCGCTGCGGCTACGGAACACGCCTGCCGCTGCTGGTGATCTCGCCGTTCGCGAGGTCCAACTTCGTCGATCACACGCTGACCGATCAGACCTCGATCATCCGGTTCATCGAGGACAACTGGCTGAACGGCGAACGGGTCCAGCCAGGCGGGTCGTTCGACACGATCGCCGGCACGCTGGCGAACATGTTCGACTTCGATCGACACGACTTCGTCGCGCGCAAGTTGTTCGTGGACGAGACCACAGGTGTGGTGACGTCGGACTTCCCCGGCGACGACGGTCGCGACTGACCATTGCGTGACGCCGGATTCAACGCGAGGGCGGGATCGGCCGGCATGTTTGCCGGCCATTCGGTGTCCTAGCCACGATCCGCGGTGGCCGACGGCGTTTGCGGCCAAAGTCCAGGAAGCGTTGTGTCACCTAGGCCTAGCGCTCGCTGCACCAAGACACTGTCGACCCATTGGCCGAACTTGAAGCCGACCGCGGGCAATAATCCGACGCGGACGAAGCCGAAGGACTCATGGAGTCGCAGCGACGCTGTGTTGGCGGCGTCGATATACCCGATGAGTTGTCGATAGCCGGCAGAGGCGCAGGCATCCATCAGGGCCGGCAGCAAGGTCTGTCCGATCCCGCAATTGACGAACGCGTGATGAACATAGATCGAGTGCTTGAGCGTGTAGCGATAGGCTGGGCGCTTGCGGAACGGGACGGCGTAGGCGTACCCGGCGACGGAACCATCAACCTCGGCGACCAGATGCGGCAGGCGGCGCTTGCGCATGTTCTTATGCCGCCGCTTCAGATCCTCGTCCTCGAGTGGCTCGGCCTCATAATCGCCGAGGTCGCCGAGCCCGCGCGAGATATGATGGCGATAGATGGCGAGCATGGCCGGCACGTCCGCGTCCATTGAGGCGCGAACCAGCGTAGTCATCGGGGTGTTAGGCATGCCCGGCTCCGCATGAAACGCCACATGCACTGTGTACTGTTACAGTGGGATGACGGTTCCGCGACAGTTTCGCTATGAGCCGGCGGCAGAACGTCCAAGTGGGTGGCATGCAGACAAACTTTCATTTGATGGGACTTCATGCACCGCGCATGTTCGCGCCTCCAATCGCGGTTCAATCGACGCGCTGCCCCTGAGGGGGCACTATATCCGGACCGCCCGACAATGCACCCGTGGTCGCGTTGGCATTCGAAGGAATATGATATGTTCCCCAGCCCAAAGCGCATGTTCCTGACCAAGGGTGTGGGCGTTCATCGCCATGCACTCACTGCGTTCGAGCTCGCCCTGCGTGACGCGGATATCGAGCAGCAGAACCTGGTCTATGTGTCGTCCATTCTGCCGCCGCACTGCGAGGTGATCGTTCGCGAGGAGGCGGTTGACATGCTCAGGCCCGGCGACATCACCTTCTGCGTCCTGGCCCGATCGGAGACCAATGAATTCGGGCGCCTTGTTTACGCCAGCCTCGGTCTGGCCAGACCGGCCGATCCCGACATGTATGGATATATTTCGGAGCTGCATGGATACGGCATGACTGCCGAGGCGAGCGGGGAACAGGCGGAAGACCTCGCCGCGACCATGCTGGCCTCGACGCTCGGCCTGGATTTTGATCCCGATGCTGCATGGAACGAACGCAAACAGATATACGAGCACAGCAGCCTGATCATCGACAGCACGTCGATCACGGCCACGGCCACGTGCGGACCCGACAATCACTGGACCTGCGCGATTGCCGCCGCGGTGTTCCTGTTTTCCTAAAAGCGCCGCCTAAACCGTCCCGACCAGAAGTTGGCGCGCCGCGTTTCGCAGAATGTCCGCCAAACCGGCGGGCGCGACGAGCATCGATGCTTCCTTTGGCTCGAACCATCGGGTCTCGCGTTCGGACTTCTCCGGCCATTTGCGAAGCTGCCGCTCGACCGCGAACAGGAATACCGACACCTCATAGATCGTCATCCTGCGCGAGTTCCTCAGCTTTTCGTAGCGATAGGACCCGAAGGGTTCGTCGCCGACAACGGCACCGACGAGTCCTGCCTCTTCGTATGCTTCGCGCGTGGCCGTGGCAGCGGCCGTCAGATTTCGGATGGGCCACCCTTTGGGAATGATCCAGTTTCGCCGCCCTCGGGTGGTCACGAGCAGAACCCTGATCGCCCCTTGCTCCGTGATCGAGAATGGCAGCGCGCCGTATTGATATAGTATCGTGTTAACTGCCGTAACCATGCTTTGCTTTGGGCATCCCGGTCAGCTTCCGCCGGATTCACCGACTGCAAAGCATGGTCTTCCGCGTCGGCGCAACCCTTCGCGGGAAACCGGCGCAGCGAGGCTAGTTGGGCCAGAACGGCGGAATGGTCGCGAACCGGCGCCATTGCCAGCGCAGCTCTCGCCCCACTTCGATACGGTCACGCGCCTGCCAACCTATCACCACGCCGATCGTCCGCTGGACCTCCGGTGTGACCGGTTGGTGTGCAAGATCGCTGAGAAACTTCTGCGTCGTTGTGGTGTCGTTGTCATGGCCCAGCACGTCCTGCAATTGCGCCAGGCATCCAAAATACTGGCTGTGCTCTGCATTCCTACCGTGGATCCACTGAAAGAACTCCGTGGCGTAGCGTAGCTTCTTGAGGGTGATCCTGAGTTGGTGGCGGGCATCGGGGTCCAGCCGTCGAAAATGCGCACCCTGCCGCAAGGCCTTGCGGTGCAGCCGCGTCAGGACCCGAGCGGCGAAAGCCGGAGCTGGTTCCAGCAGGACCGCAAGTGAATTGCCTGCCAACTCATTTCGCCAGCTTCGGGACTCGATCCAGCGGCGCAGTGACAGTTGAAACCGGTTGTAGCGGGGACCGGCAAGCGCATCCCGCAGTGCGCCATAGGCGATCGAGCGGTAAGGCTCGGCGGCGCGACGTAGGCCGTCGAAATCAACGCTATCGAGCTTGAGGTGCTCGGCAGGTCCTCCCAGCGTCTCGGTAACAAAGACATCCCAATCGCGCGGCGCGCCGAGCAGCGTGGCCAGCCACTTCGCTTCGCCAGCCAGCCCCCGCATTGTCGGCAATCCCAACTCGCGGCGCAGGAGTGCCGATGCGGTCCGCAGGCGACGCAGCGCGACCCGCATCTGATGGACACCCTCGTGGTGCCGCCCATCCTCGGCCACTGCCTGGTTCGCCAGAAGATGATGCTGGCAGGTGCCAAGAATTTCAGCGACGATATCATCGACGGTGTGCTCGGCCGTGATGGCTGGCGTCGTTGCCTTCGTCGCCTTCGGCGCCAGATCGAAAGCCAAGTCATAGCCTCGGTCCGCCTTGCTCTGCGTGCCGATCTTCAGCGGCGCAATCTCGAGCAATTCGATGCCAAGGTCGTACAGCACCCGCGGGTTTCCGGCCTTTACCTCAAGCTCGACCTCGTTCAGCGGTTCGCGACGTTCGCCGGCTTCAATGGATCCTTGATCGTAGGCAACTTCGATGACGGCCCCGAGGAACTCAAGCCGTTGTGTCCGGCGCCGGACCTTCGTCTCGAAGATCGGATCAAGCGCATCGGAGGAAATCGCGTCCAACGGACTGCCGATCTCAGACACAGGCAACGACGCGAGGTCTGGCGCGGCGCCGTCCACGGTGGCTTCCCATTCGCCACGCACGAACGGTTGTCCATGAACGGGGGCACGCTTGACAGTCTGGACGTAGCGGTTGCCGCTGCGTCGGATGCGCAGCGACAAGCCGTGGCGAAACAGGGTCCGGTCCGGCGTGTCGTAGTAGACCGCGTCCAGCCGGCGCGCGACGCCGCCGTTGCGGGCATGCCGCACGATGACCGGTGCTTCGCGGAGCCGGTCAAGAACGCCAGCGGGCGCGAGCAGCTTCAGCTCGATTTCATCGTTGGCGTCCGTTCGCGGCGCGATCAGCGCGTCCAAGACGTTGTTCCCCACGCCAAGTTTAGCTGTGCGTTCTGCATTTGCCTTCGGTGGAGTGCAGTTGTGTGTAACTTCTATGACAGCCCAGGATTCGCCGCAGGCGGGCGATCACGGGCCAATACTGAGCCCGCCGCGAGGGTCAGCCGATTACCGGTAGCCTATGGCGGTCCCTTGTCCACCCACTCGACCGGCAGACCGAATGCCTTTGCTTCCTCCTCGACCCACTGCCTGGCGTCCTCTGCCGAGGAACAGAGCTGCGTGGCAGGTGGCCTGCCGACGCGGGCGTTGGCGGCGCCGGGTACGCCGACAAACGCAGCGAGCACCCCGTCGTCATGCACTTCGATCCACGCGCGAAGCCTGCCGTCAGGGGGCATTCAGCCAATACCTCTGGATGACGTGACGTTGCCATATAGGTGATTGACGCCTTTGTCATCTGCGCATGGCAACTGGCTTCTGGCATCGCCTCACACCGCGCAGCGCGGGAAATCGCTGCGCCGCAACGGCACGGCGCCAGCCGGCGATAGCGGCCAGGACGTGGTTTGGCCGCTCGGTCGTCATGGTGAGACATCCAGGTACACAGCCCCTATATTACCGTCCAGCGAAAGGAAATCCAAACCGGTTTCCCGGATTTGCGAGTGAGGTCCAAGTCGTTTACCGGCGGACCGAGACCGACGGTTCGGTCAGATTGTACACGTTCGCGCTGAAGGATTAGTGGAGGGAGGGTGGAAGCAGGGCCGCAGACGGATTTATCATTGTTGCGCAGGCTGCAGGAGCCTGCTTACCGGAAAGGCGGCTCGTCAAAGCTGCGCAGCTTGCGCGAATGCAACGCACCGAGGTCGCCGCGCAACAGGTCGATTGCGGCAATACCAATGCTCAAATGTTCGCCGACCGCGCGCTGGTAGAAAGCACTGGCCGTTCCCGGCAGCTTGATCTCGCCGTGCAGCGGCTTGTCGGAGACGCAGAGCAGCGTTCCGTAGGGAACTCGCAGCCGATAGCCTTGCGCCGCCAGTGCGCCGCTCTCCATGTCGACGGCAATGGCACGCGAGAGATTGATGCGCCGCCTCTCCTGCGACCAGCGCAGCTCCCAGTTGCGGTCGTCGTAGGAGACCACGGTACCGGTGCGCAGCCGCTGTTTCAAAGCATCGCCGCGCTCGCCGGTCACGCGCGCCGCGGCTTCCTGCAACGCGACCTGCACCTCCGCCAGCGCAGGCACCGGCACCTCGGGCGGCACCAGATCGTCCAGAATCCGGTCGCGGCGGAAATAGCCATGCGCAAGCACGTAGTCGCCGATGGCCTGGGACGGCCGCAGCCCGCCGCAATGGCCAATCATCAGCCAACAATGCGGCCGCAGCACGGCGAGGTGGTCGGTGATGTTCTTGGCATTCGATGGGCCGACGCCGATGTTGACGATGCTCACGCCGCCCTGCCCATCGGCGCGAGTGAGGTGGTAGGCGGGCATCTGGAAGCGATACCATGGCACGGCGGCGAGACGCGCCTCGGCCGTCATTAGATCATCGCACCGGTCGACGATGGCGCCAGGCGCGATCAGACGATCATACGGAGTGGCAGGGTCAGCCAACGCATCCAGACCCCAGCGCACGAACTGATCGACATAGCGTTGATAGTTGGTCAACAGAATCCACGGCTGCATGCTGTGCCAGTCGGTCCCGGTGTAGTGCTGCAGGCGGCGCAGCGAGAAGTCGACACGTACCGCATCGAACAACGCGAGGGGCCGCGCCTGCCCCTCCGCAGAAGTCCACAGGCCGTCCGCGATCTCGTCGCCAACCTCCGATAACAAAGGCGCGGGGAAATGTCGTGCCAGTTCCGCCGGCGAGACGGCGCCGTGTGCGATTTCGCTGCCGAATTCCAGCACGTAGGGGTAAGGCATCTCCTGATTGCTGACGTGCACGCGGATGGCGGCGCCGTATTCCGCTGCCAGTGGCCGCAATTGTTCGAGCAGGTAACGACGGAAGAAGCCGGGCTCGGTAATCGTTGTGGCATAGGTGCCGGGTGTTTGGAACTTGCCCCAGGCGCGGCGGGTGACCGGCACCGGCCCGCTCGGTTGCCAGACCAGGCGAAGCTCGGGATAGCGGAAGCGCCGGCGCTCTTCGGCATCCGGCGGCGGGCCACCCGCGGCAAAGCGGGCGAGCGCGTCGCGTTGCGCCTGCACCGCCTTGGCATGCAACGCCTCCAGCCGGTCCACGGCCTGATCCGGCGAGAGCGTGGTCTCGGGTCCGTTGGGCATGGGATTGGCGGTCTCCTGTGGCAGCGGCCGATGGCCGCGGTCGGCGACACGACCTGTGCGAAGATCATCCCTTCCGGCCTGTAGTTTAGCGTGTAGGCGTCCCGCACGACAGAGGCTGCGATGACTGTTGACGCACCTTGCAAAGCCGAATGGTCGCACCGAACGTCAAGGTTGGGCTAATGCGCCACGGCCATGGGCGTCGGTCCGCGCGTGCTATGCGTCTGTCGACCGGTCGCCGACTATCAGCGGTCAGCGGCAGGAGCCCCACCGTCGTCATGGTCGGCGAAGGCCGGCCATCCACGTCTGTTTTGATTGCACTGAGGAAAGACGTGGATGGCGGGCCTTCGCCCGCCATGACGGGGAAGGCCGAGCCGTAGAGTCAAACGCCTCGTCCATTGGTATCACACCACTCCCTTGCGTCAGCCAAAACCTATCCGCGCCAATACGATTGCTCTGCCACCGACAACCAAAGGCATTGTCGTCGAAACGCCACTCATGCGTCCTGCACGATCTGCCGTGCGTCGCTCAAGAGCGTCTCCAGGTGCTTTTCGTCCCGGAAGCTTTCGGCGTAGATCTTATAGACGGCCTCTGTGCCGGACGGCCGCGCTGCGAACCAGCCATTGGCTGTAACGACCTTCAAGCCGTCGATCGGCGCATTGTTACCGGAAGCCCGCGTCAACTTCTGGGTGATCGGTTCGCCGGCCAGATCGGATGCCCGGACAGAGTCAGGCGACAGTCGCGCCAACCTGGCCTTGTCCTCCGGCGTCGCTGGAACATCGATACGGGCGTAAAAGGCCGATCCGAATTCCCCTGTAAGCGCCCTGTAATGCTGTCCCGGATCCTTTCCGGTACAGGCGAGGATTTCCGCGGCCAGCAGGTTCATGATCGGCCCATCCTTGTCGGTCGTCCACACACTGCCGTTGCGGCGCAGAAAGCTGGCGCCGGCGCTCTCCTCGCCGCCGAAACAACACGTGCTGTCGAACAAACCTGGGGCGAACCACTTGAAGCCAACCGGCACCTCGGACAGATGGCGGCCCCGCTTCCGCACGACCCGGTCGATCATGCTGCTGCTGACCAGGGTCTTGCCAACCGCAGCGTCCACCGGCCATTCGGGCCTGTGGGTCAGCAGGTAGTCGATCGCGACGGCCAGATAGTGGTTGGGGTTCATCAGGCCGGCACCTGGCGTGACGATCCCGTGCCGGTCCGAGTCAGGGTCGTTGGCGAAGGCGACCTGATAGTGGTCCTTGAGGCCGACGAGACGCGCCATGGCGTAGGGGCTGGAGCAGTCCATTCGAATTGCGCCGTCATGATCGACCGTCATGAACGAGAAGGTCGGATCGATCACCGGATTGGTGACGACGATATCCAGGCCATAGACCCGGTTGATCGGCTCCCAATACGCCAACGCCGCACCGCCAAGCGGATCGACGCCCAGCGACAGCCGCGCGGCGCGCACCGCGTCCATGTCGATGACGTGCCGCAGGTCCTCGACATAGGGCATCACCAGATCGTCCTGGTGCGTCGTCTCCGCGCCGAGCGCCGCCTCGAACGGCTTTCGGCGCACGGCAGCACTACCATCGCGCAGCAGCTCGTTCGCGCGGTGCTCGATCCAATGCGTCACATCGGTGTCGGCCGGGCCGCCGTTGGTCAGGTTGTACTTGAAGCCTCCGTCCTCCGGCGGATTGTGCGACGGCGTGATGACAATGCCATCGGCGAAGCGATCACTCCGTCCCCGGTTGTGGGTCAGGATGGCGTGGGAGATCACTGGCGTCGGCGTGAAGCCGTCGTCGCGCTGGATGACGGTCGTCACGTCATTGGCTGCCAGCACCTCGAGCGCCGTGCGTTCCGCGGGCTTGGAGAGTGCGTGCGTGTCCTTGCCCATGAACAGCGGACCGATCACTCCCTGCGCCTGGCGATAGTCACAGATGGCCTGCGTGATGGCCAGGATGTGCGCTTCGGTGAACGAGGCGCGCAACGACGAGCCACGATGCCCGCTGGTGCCGAAGCTCACGCGCTGCGCCGGGTCCGCCGGGTCTGGCCGGCGGGCGAAATACTCGTGTTCCAGACGGCGGAGATCGACCAGCAGCTCCTTCGGGGCCGGTTTGCCGGCCAGGGGTGACAACGCCATGACCCAGCTCCTTACAATTCGGGGCTTATAATACCGGGCAGGGCTTCGCCTGCCAGATCTCCGCCGCGTATTGCGCAATGGTCCGGTCGCTGGAGAACTTGCCGGAACCGGCGACATTGAGGATCGCCTTGCGGGCCCATGCGTCGCGATCTGCGTATAGCGCGCAGAGCGCCCGGTCCGCCTCCAGATAAGCGGCCAGGTCGGCCAGATGCATGTAGTGATCACCGTTCTTCAGCAGCATGTCGTGCAGCGGGGCAAAGGTGCCGCGCTCGTTCTGGCTGAAATAGTCGCCGGCAATCTGGTCGAGTGCGGCGCGCGTCTCCGGATCTTTCTCATAGTGCCAATACGGGCTGTACCAACCGCGACTGTCGGCGACCTGCTGTGCGGTGAGGCCGAAGAGAAAGAAGTTTTCCTCCCCCGCCTCCTCAGTCATCTCGATCGTTGCGCCATCACGCGTGCCGACCGTCAGCGCGCCATTCATCATGAACTTCATGTTGCTCGTGCCGCTTGCCTCGAAGCCGGCGGTCGAGATCTGGTTGGAGACATCCGCGGCCGGGATTAGCCGCTCCGCCAGCGAGACGCCGTATTCCGGCAGAAAGACCACCTTGAGTCGGCCGCGGATGGCCGGATCGCTGTCGATCGTGGCCGCCAGATTGTTGATGAACTTGATGATGAGCTTTGCGACAATATAGGCGGGCGCCGCCTTTCCCGCGAAGAAGAACGTACGCGGCGTGATGTCGAGGCCGGGGTTCTCCCGCAGTCGATTGTACAGGACGACGATGCGCAGGGCGTTGAGCATCTGGCGCTTGTATTCGTGGATGCGCTTTACCTGGCAGTCGAAGATGCTGTCCGGGTCGACCGTTTGCCCGGAGGTCACTTGCAGCCAATTGGCGAACTGCGCCTTGGCGTCGCGCTTGGCCTGCATGAAGGATCGGCGGAACGCCGAATCCTCGGCTGACGGCTTCAGTTTCGCAATCTCGCCGAGATCGGTCGTCCAGCCCTCGCCGATCACATCGGCGATGACGCGCGACAGACCGGGATTCGCCAGCAGCAGCCAGCGACGCGGCGTGACGCCATTGGTCTTGTTGTTGAAGCGTTCGGGGAAGATCTCGGCCAGATCGCGGACGGTCATCGTGCGTAGCAGCCGCGAATGGATCGCCGCGACGCCATTGGTGCTGTGCGAGCCGACAATCGCCAGATTGGCCATGCGGACCTTGTCCTCCGCCCCCTCCTCGATCAGGCTGATGCGCTCGATCAGCGCCTCATCGCCGGGATGGCGGCGACGTGCGTCGTCGAGAAAGCGCTGGTTGATCTCGTAGATGATTTCAAGGTGACGCGGCAGCATGAGCTGGAAATAGTGCACTGGCCACCTCTCCAACGCCTCGGGCAGCAACGTGTGATTGGTGTACGCAAGCGTCCGCTGCGTCAGGTCCCATGCCTGTTCCCAACCCAGTTGCGCCTCGTCGAGCAGAATGCGCATCAGCTCGGGGACCGCCAGTGTGGGGTGCGTGTCATTGAGCTGGATTGCGACCTTGTCGGGAAGCTGGCTCCAGTCCGTGTTGAAGCGACGGAAGCGGCGTATCAGATCGGCCAGCGAGCAGGCGACCAGGAAGTATTCCTGGGCAAAGCGCAGCCCTTGCCCCACCGCGGTGGAATCGTCCGGGTAGAGGACGCGGGTCAGCGTATGCGCCGCGATGCTTCCGACCAGGGCGCCCACAAAGTCGCCAGTGCTGAACTCGCGAAAATCGAAGTAGTCGAGCGCCGCGGCACTCCACAGCCGCAGGCTGTTGATGGTCTTGCCGCCGAAGCCCACGACGGGCCGGTCGAACGGCATCCCGATCAACGCCGAAGGCCGGCCGGGCACGACCCGCAGGCTCCCCTGGTTCAACTCGAATGTGCAGCCGAGTTTGACCTCGACGGCCTCCTGACGGCGAGCCACCTCCCAGGGGTCCTGGCGGCGCAGCCAATTGTCCGGATGCTCGCGTTGCCAGCCATTGTCGATGGATTGGCGGAACATGCCGTATTCGTAGCGCAGCCCGTAGCCCATCGCCGGAAGCTGCATCGTGGCCATCGAGTCGAGGAAACAAGCGGCCAGCCGCCCGAGACCGCCATTGCCGAGGCCGGCATCCGGTTCCTGATCCACCAGGCCGAACCAGTCGAGGCTGCCCTCGCGCGCGGCGCGCTCCATGAAGGGACGCAGCATCAGATTGGTGATGTTGTTGGTCAGTGAGCGGCCGATCAGAAACTCCATGGAAAGATAGTAGATTCGCTTCGGGTTCTCACGGTCATAGACACGCTGCGTTTCGATCCAGCGCTGCGACAGGACATCGCGCACGGCGCGGGCCGCGGCCTCGAACTTCTGGCGCGTTTCGGCAGCGGTCGGATCAACGACGTCGTCGAACCGCAGATGGCGCTCGAACAACGCGGCCATTTGCCCTGACAGCCGAGCCGGATCGCGGTCGATCTGCGTCGGAACAACCGCAGACGCTGCGACGTTGATCAATTCATCCATGAGGCTCTCCTGTAACCGTTGGTCGACCGTGAGCACATGGCGGAAACGTCTCAGTCGCCGGGCAGCACTCTTTGACTTGATCGAGTTCGGCCTACGCCGATCACCGGTCCGGCGCGGTGTCAGTCGATGCCGAAGAACCTTGTCCGCAGCGCGGACTCGTATGCCGCCTTTGCGGCCTCCGCCTTGCCGCAGGCTGCTTCGGCCAAGAAGTGGGCGTTCTCCCATAAATCGATATCCGCCACCGAGTGATTGACCGACGCCAACTGCTCTTCAAGTCGGATGGCTGTGATCCAGGCTTCAACCGCAGCCTTGTAGACGCTCTGCATCCGGTCGAGTTCCGCGTCTTCAACGTCCATGTTCTATATCCAACTGCCCAGCCTACACCCCCCGCCTCAGAACACCTGCCGCAGGATGACATACAGCGAACCGGCAATCACCATCGCAGCCGGGAGCGTCAGAACCCAGGCCATCGCCATGTTATTGATCGTGCTCCACTCCAGTCCCGAGCCGTTCGCCGCCATCGTGCCCGCGACGCCGCTCGACAGCACATGCGTCGTGGAAACCGGCAGGCCATAGACGTCCGCCATGCCGATCGTCGCCATCGCCACGATCTCGGCGCAGGCGCCCTGCCCGTAGGTCAGATGCGTCTTGCCGATCTTCTCGCCTACCGTCACCACGATACGCTTCCAGCCGACCATCGTGCCCAGGCCGAGTGCGAGGGCGACCGACACCTTCACCCAGATCGGAATGAACTTGGTGCCGCTGTCCAGCGAGGATCGCAGCGACTTCAGCGCGGCCAGATCCGCATCGTCGAACCCAGGCGGTCTTGCGCCCATCACGCGCACCGCGTCCGACGCGAGATACATGTCGTTGCGCACGTTCGTTGTGGCAGCCGCCGGCACGGCCTTGATCGCGCCGAAGTCCCTGACCTGCCGCGCGATATCGCCCGTCAGCACGGCAAGTGCGGCATAGACCTCCGGGCGGTTCACGTCCTTGGTCTTCAGCGCTTCGCCGACCGTGGCACGGGCCGCCGCGGCGTCGGCCGGTGGCGGGCTGGTACCCGCGTGCGCCCGGAACACGGCCTGCGCCTCCTGCGTCGCCTGCAGGAACATGGGCGTGGTGCTGTCCGGCATGGCGCGGTTGAGCGCGTAGGCGGTTGGCGCCGCGCCGATCAAGATGAGCATGATCAGTCCCATGCCCTTCTGCCCGTCGTTGCTGCCATGGAAGAACGATACGCCGGTGCAGGTGAGTATCAGCAGGCCGCGGATCGTCGGCGGGGGCGGCTTGCGCCCTTCGGGGGCGGTGTAGAGCGCCTTGCTGCGAATCACCAGCTTCATCAGCAGAAGCAGGCCCGCGGCCATCACGAACCCGATCAGCGGGCTGAACAGCAGGGCCTTCAACACGCCGACCGCCTGACCCCAATCCACACCCGACGTCGCCGACGATGCCGGCGCCATAAGCTGATTGGCGAGGCCCACACCCATGATGGAACCGATCAATGCGTGCGAGGAGCTGTTCGGAAGTCCCATCGCCCAGGTGCCCAGATTCCAAATGATCGCCGCGATCAACAGCGCGAAGATCATGGCGTAACCGGCGCCGCTGCCGACCTGCAGGATCAACTCCACCGGCAGCAGCGTGACGATCGTAAAGGCGACCGCGCCGCTGGAGGTCAGCACGCCGAGGAAATTGAATGTTCCCGACCAGATCACGGCGACCAGCGGCGGCAGGCTGTGGGTATAGATCACGGTGGCGACGGCGTTGGCGGTATCGTGGAAGCCGTTGACGAACTCGAAGCCCAGCGCGATCAGCAGAGCGATACCCAGAAGGACGAAGGCGCCGATGGCCAGGCCATGCTCGCCCGCCTGGCTCATGTCGTTGATGATGCTGTACGCTACATAGCCGAGGCCTGCCACAAGCACCAACAGGAAGGCGATCGCGCCGGCGACGTGCGGCTTCTCGTCCAAATGCGGGCGCGGCGACTGCATGACCGCGATGTCGCCGTTCATCGTTGCGTCCGACATATAGCGCCCAAACCCTTTTGTGATGCCAGCCTTAGCAACGCGCAGAGGTACTGTCGATAGCCGCATGACACGCGTGCCACTGGCGGCGCGGAGAAATCAGGTGAAACTCGGGAACTAAACACTGGAAACAGCCACTTTTGGCTTCGCGCAACCAACCGAGCATTTGATGTCAGTACGATGACATCTCCGCACGCGAGCATAAAATTGCACGTGGCTCGGCGCAGCGGCCCATTCGTGGTAAACCGCTGACCAATGCGGGCTGGTGAGATTGGGTGAGGCAATCAGTGGCTTTGGACCACCGGTCGCATTGTGGGCGCTGTCACTATGCGAGACCATCTCACGCGATCATTTCGAGCTGATCAGCCAGCCGCACCATGATTTCGTCCAGCACCTGCGCATGCACAGGTGGGTTGTGGATCGGCACCAGACTCTCGACCCTCCAGTCCATGTTGCGTTCCATCCATTCGGCAGAGCTGATGAAGACCTTTGCCTTCCCGTGAGGCAGCCGATGGCCGTTGCCAAACACGCAGATACGGCTGTGTTCCAGGAAGCGACCGATGATGGACTTGACGCGGAGATTCTCAGAAAGCGCTGCGGCCCCTGGGCGCAGGCAGCAAATGCCGCGCACCACCGCCGACACCTGTACACCCGCGCACGACGCGCAATAGAGCGCATCGATCAGGGTCTTGCCCACCAGGCTGTTCATCTTGAGCCAGATCGTGGCGGGCTTTCCAGATCGGGCGAATTCGATCTCGTGGTCGATCTGGTTGAGCAGGGCTTTGCGTGTGGTCAGTGGGCTGAATTCAAGAGCATCCATACGCGCAGGACGGGCATAGCCAGTCATGTAGTTGAACAGTCGTGCCGAGTCGCGCGTCAGCGAAGTATCGGTTGTGAAGAACGGCAGGTCGGTATAAATGCGCGCCGTGATCGGATGGTAGTTGCCCGTGCCGAAATGTGCATAGGACCGGACCGAGGCGCCCTCACGACGGACGACCAGTGAGAGCTTGGCATGCGTCTTCACGCCGACAAAACCGAATACCACCTGCACCCCGGCAGCCTCCATGTTGCGGGCAAGGCTGATATTGGCCTCCTCGTCGAACCGGGCGCGCAGCTCGATCATGGCAGTGACAGATTTACCGGCTTCGGCCGCTTCGATCAGCGCCCTGACGATGGGCGAGTCGCGGCTTGTGCGGTACAACGTCTGCTTGATCGCGATGACCTCCGGGTCCCGCGCTGCCTGACGCAGGAACTGGATCGCGACGTCGAAGCTTTCGAATGGATGATGAACGATGACGTCTTTGGCCCGGATCGCTGCAAAGCAGTCGCCGCCGAAATCGCGAATGCGCTCGGGAAAGCGTGGCGTGTAGGGCGGGAACAGCAGGTCGTGCCTATCGTCCACGATAAGGTGCTTGAGATCGGCGATGCCCTGGATGCCGCGCTGCAGGTACACCTGATTCGGTTCGGCGTCGATCTGTGTGGCTATGATCGTCTGCAGACCTTCGGGCATCTGAGCATCGATGCTGAGATGGATCGCAACACCGCGCCGGCGTCGCTTGAGTGCCGTCTCGTAGGAGAGCACCAGATCCTCTGCCTCTTCTTCGAATTCGACATCGGTGTCACGTATCAGTCCGAACATGCCCTGGCCGGCGATTTGAAATCCTGGAAACACACGATCTAGAAAAAGCCTGACCAGATTGTCCAGCATCAGAAACCGTATCGTTCCGCCTGCCTCGAACGCCGGCAACCTGATGAAACGCTCAACCTGCGCCGGCAACGGCAAGTTCATCCCCTAATATTTTGACGCCGGTAACGAATTGGTGGATAATGTGCCCCCAATCGCGGGCGGCAGGGGCAAGTTACTGGTCACGTTGAGGTTCGCGAACCACCCATAAGGTGCGATGTTGAAGGTCCAGCCAGATGGGTTGGCTGCCTGTTGCGTCGAACTGGTAGGTTGTTGCGCCTGCACGGACATTGTTCCGGCGGCGAGCAGCCCTGCCAGAGCGGTAGTCATAACAATACGGCTCAACATCAGGCCCCCATCAACAGGATCGCCCCGATATGATCCAGGCTCGCGAAGCGTGACACAGAATGGCCCATACGAACACTCGTATCGCCATCCCACCAGTAGCGCACATTATGGTAACCGAGCCTTGGATATGCGTGAGCAACCCCTGCAATGTACGACGCGGGTTTTCTCGCTTTCGACAGTGTTATCCTGACCATTCTATGATTTGGCTCCTACTTCCACTTCCCGGCTGAACGCTTCCGCCTTCCTGCCTGCCAGGAGACTGGCGGCGTCGAGCCGCCCGAAGAGTTCGATCAGTTTCGAGACGAACCCGGTCCACCCCGTCTCAGGGCCTAGGCCTCTAACGACGATCCTGCAACGCGCCTACTCTAAGTAGCCGCACCGAAGTTTGACACCTGAAAACCTCACAGGGGGTACCCCGCGAGGTTTTCTCTAGTGGTTCAGCAGCCGAACAGTCCCTTGCCGAACAGGCCGCACTTAGCGACTGAGGTGGCGATGATCGGGGATACGTTGACGGTGATCGAATCACCAACTTTCAACTTCGCGATGGCCGCTTCGCGCGACGGCTGCGTCGTTTTGATGTTATAGATGCCGCCGCCGTTGTTGTTAACAACATCGATGCTGCTCGGGCTATTCGACTTCACGGCACGCCCCACGATCACGGCGGCACTGGTGGCAATGTCAGCCGGATTTTGCGCCACCTGTCCCACGGTCTCGGTGCCGGTCGCTTTAGCCGGCGCATTCGGGTTGCCCGTGGTAAACATCACCGTGCGGGTATAGTGGACGCTGGCCGCATCGCCCACCGCCAGGTAGCCAAGGCTGACGCCAAGAGCCACTGTCATCGGCATCGGCGACATATTCTCAGGTGCGATAGTCAGCGTCCCCGCGCCTGGATCAAGGGTCTGGAGTTTGCCCTGGGTCGCGTAGCTAATACCATCGGGGATGACATTTTGCGCCGTTGGCGGTGCCTGCGCCACGACCGGCGCTGACAGCATGAGCGGCGTGACGGCCATAGCGCACAGAAGCGCCGTCGCACGAGAGAGCTTACGCATGTCATGATTACTTACTTGATTGCCGTTGGCGTGGTATATGCAAACGCTGCCT
This sequence comes from Acetobacteraceae bacterium, assembly GCA_035569235.1. Lineage (GTDB taxonomy): Bacteria > Pseudomonadota > Alphaproteobacteria > Acetobacterales > Acetobacteraceae > JAMXLO01. The sequence continues at coordinate 18,081 of DATMND010000271.1, forward strand.
GCTGCGCCGGCGCTTGCGCCGACCCAACCCCTCTCGCGGTCATACCACAACACGTCCCGCATGAGACTCATGCACGACTGATGCTTGTCGATCACGTTTTGCGCAAAGTGAATGTTGCTCGGGATCCTAGCATCTATCGCAAGGCGGCGCGTTCGATTTCATAAAGTCGCCTTCCCACTTAGTCCCCGGCCATTCTTACGAAACCGATACCGGTCTTGTCGACGAGCTCTCCGCAGTCTCCGTTAGCGTACTGCAGTTCCGCCTCAAGCGCCCGTTTCCGATGGCGGCAATTATGCAGACCACACGTGGCCCGAATGGTGAGGACATGGTGCTGCTGAACCCGGGTGAGTATCAGGACCTCATCGACGCGCGTGGCCGCGAAGCTGCCATGCAAGCGGTTGCGTCGGCAGCGATGGAGACGCTGTCCGAGCAGGATGTCGCCGCGTATCTCGCGGCGAATACGTCGCTCGCATTCTGGCGCCGCTTTCGGGAGATGACACAGCAGGCACTTGCCGGGACGGTCGGCGCGTCACAGGCATAAATCGCCCGGATCGAGAATGGCGTGTGGGAAGCCAGTCCGGCGATGCCGCGGGGCATCGCAGGTGTCCTGCGGATCAGGATGAAAGATCTGGTGCCGTAGCCGCCCGCGTTCCACAGGGTGATCGACACCTGCCGATGGAACCGTTCGGAATTTGGCGGGCGTCGGGCAGGCCGACCGCCACGGCGACCGGACCGGCGACTGCGGCACTTGGCAGGCCGCGCACGGCACCAAAGACGCCGCGATGTCGTCACCCGCGAAAGCCAGCCACCCATCGCGCGCCGACCAGCCCCGCGTGCGCCACGTGCCGGGCTCGGTATTGTGTGCACCACACCTCCCGTGGCCGCCGCCGCGCCGCCATGGGGTGTCAGGCCCCTCCCAACCCCGCAAGGGTGATGTTATAGCTCTCTGCGCCTTCGCCTCGGCGGGGGCGTCTCTGCGGTAATGATGCCCCGGCGACGCCCCAACCGACGTGGCGGATGCGGAGATAGGACGGTAAGAGGCCAATAAGAGACTGAAAACATTGACTACAGTCCCCGTAGCTCAGCAGGATAGAGCACAGGATTCCTAATCCTGGGGTCGTGGGTTCGAATCCCGCCGGGGACGCCAGTTAGATCAGACAGACCCTCTGGCGCCCCGCAGGCACGTGAACGCCGCGTGGTAGTCTGACGAACTTTATCCCCGCGTAATGTCCGTTGTCGCCAACATGACGTGGAAATGCTGGTCCGCACCGCTGGAACCGGTGATCGCGCTGTTGTCATCCGCCGGGATCGGGTCGCAATCTGGCCTCGTGTTAAACGCATGGATCTTCCGCCGGGAGATCCCGAACAAGACCAATAAGGTTCAGGGGGCCAAGATGCATCGCCGCATGCTGTTGAAGTCTACCGCCGCCACGTTACTTGCGGCGCCTGGGTCGGCGATATCGAGTTTGGCCGCGTCAGCCATCGCGCAGTCGGCCAATACGGCGACGCTGCGGTTTGTGCCACAGGCGAACCTCACGCTGCTGGACCCGGTATTCACCACGGCGACGGTGACCAGCAACCACGGCTACTACGTGTTTGACACGTTGTATTCGGTCGGCCCGGACGGCGTGTCTCACCCGCAGATGGCCGAGGGCCACACGGTTTCGGACGATAGGCTCACCTGGCGCATCAGGCTGCGCGAGGGTCTGTCCTTCCACGACGGCAGCCCGGTACGCGCGACCGATTGCATCGCGAGCATCCAGCGTTGGTGTGTGCGCGACCCGTTCGGCCAGTTGCTCGCTGCTTCCGTCGACAGCTATTCGATAGACGACGACCGCACGCTGGTGATCAAGCTCAACCAACCCTTCCCGCTGCTGGCCACCGCGCTCGGCAAACCCGATTCGTCGATTCCCTTCATCATGCCGGAGCGTCTTGCCAGGACCGCGGCGGACAAGCCGGTGACGGAGATGATCGGTTCCGGGCCCTACCGGTTCGTGGCCGACGAATACGTCAACGGCAGCCGTGTGGTGTACGCGAAGTTCGACAAATACGTCTCGCGCGCGGAACCGGCGGTGTGGGCCACCGGCGCCAAACAGGCTTACTTCCCGCGCATCGTCTGGAACATCATCCCGGATGCCGCGACCGCGGGCGCCGCACTGCAGAACAACGAGATCGACTGGTGGGAACAACCGCTCGCCGACCTGCTGCCGCGGTTCGCCGCCGACAAGAACATCGCCTTGCAGGTCGACCAGCCCTGGGGACGCATCTCGTGGATGATCCTGAACCATGCGCAACCGCCATTCAACGACGTGCGCATCCGCTGCGCGGCGATGATGGCCGTGCGCCAGGACGACTACATGCGCGCCACGTTCGGCGACGACCAATCGCTGTGGCGCGTCAGCAAGGACGTGTTCCCCTTCGGCACGCCGTATTACTCGGGCGCGGACGGCGACGCGATGCAGGGCGATCTGGCGCTGGCGGCGAAGATGCTGAAGGCGGCCGGATATGCCGGGCAGAAGGTCGTGGTCATCAACCCGACCGATTTCGCCGCGATCCATCCGCTCGGCCTGGTCACCGCCGATATTCTGAAGCAGATCGGCATGAACGTCGAACTGCAGGAAACCGATTGGGGCACCGTGGTGCAGCGACGCGCCAGCACGGAGCCGGTGGAAAAGGGCGGATGGAGCGCGTTCCACACCTTCGCCTCCTCGGCCACGGCGAGCAGTCCGGCGACGCATCCGCTGACCACCGGACGCGGCGCAAAGGGCTGGTTCGGATGGTGGGACAACGCCGACGCACGCTCGCTGACGACGCAGTGGCTATCCGCGCCGGATGACGCCGGACAAGAGAAGGCGGCCAAGGGCCTGTCGCATGTGGCGATGACGGATGTGGCCACCGTGCCGGTCGGACAGTGGTACGGGAAGACCGCGTTCCGCCGCGGCATCACCGGCGTGCTGCAGGGCGTCTCGCCGTATCCGTGGAACGTTCGGCCGGTGTAGCGGGGCACCAGATCATCAACCGTAAGGAGAAA
>DATMND010000272.1:0-26038 GCA_035569235.1 Acetobacteraceae bacterium
CGCGGCGGCGCGCACGGCGGCGCGATGTTCGAAACTGTCATAAGGCCAGACATGGATGATCTGGTTCAGTCTCCCGACCTCGGAGTGCCAGAAGGCGGCGAGCTTCGAGTGCTTCAGCCGGTTCGGCAGCGCATCCGCGAAGCGCTTCTCCACCTCTGCCAGGCTGCCCGGCTTCAGCGTATAGGTGCGCACTTCGATGATCATCGTCGTTCTCCCCCCCTCTGCTCATGACGCGCGAATGCTAGGATCAAGTGCGGCGCGTCGCAAATCGCCGAACCCGTGCTACGCGCCGGCCTTCTGCCAGCCGCGCGCGGACATGCACGCTGCCGCTTTCGCCTCGTCCACCGTCACGCGCGACTGCATGTCGTAACCCTGAGTGGTCACCACGGCCGAATTCTCGCGGCGACACTGCGCGAGATCGTCCTTGTACTCGGCGTCGCCAAAGCCGGGATGGGTGACGTTCTGATACCCCGCTTGCGTGCAGGCGCAGAGCGCGCCGAGCAGGATCGACAGGCGTGCCGAAGCACGTGGCAGGCGGCGGCGCATGAATTCCTCCCGTTCCTGCCCGCCTGGCGCTGGCGGACCGCGGATGTTGCGCCAACATATACACCATGATCGCCTTCGCAGAACTGCTGGAGCGCCTGGTCTTCACGCCGTCGCGCAATGCGAAGATTGCGCTGTTGCGGCGGTATTTCGCCACCCAGCCGGACCCGGACCGCGGCATTGGCCTGGCCGCCATCACCGGTGAGCTATCGTTCACCGCCGCGAAGCCGGGGCTGATCCGCGAACTGGCCGCGACGCGAACCGATCCCGTGTTGTTTGCCTGGTCGTATGACTACGTCGGCGACCTGGCCGAAACCGTCGCGCTGATGTGGCCGGCGAGATCCACCAATGCGCCGTCGCCACGCTTGGCCGAGGTGGTGGAGGCGTTGGAGACCGCACCGAAGGCAGCGCTGTCCGACATCGTTGCCGGGTGGCTGGATGCATCCGATCCGTCGGTGCGGCTCGCGTTGCTGAAGCTGATCACCGGTGGTCTGCGTGTCGGCGCATCGGCGCGCTTGGCGAAGATCGCACTTGCCGAGATCGGCGGTGTTGATCCGGACGAAGTGGAGGAGGTGTGGCATGGCTTGGCGCCGCCCTATCATGCGCTGTTCGCATGGTTGGAAAAGCGTGGACCGCGGCCCGATCCCGCGCAGGCTCCGGTGTTTCGCCCGCCAATGCTGGCGCATCCTTTGGAGGTTGCGGACATCGTCGCGCTGCAACCGCCGGACTGGCGCGCCGAATGGAAATGGGATGGCATCCGCGTTCAGCTTGTTTCGACCGAAGGGGGCAGGCGGCTTTACTCGCGAGGTGCCGAGGACATCTCCGGTGCGTTCCCGGAAATCGTCGAGGCAATGGATTTCCAAGCGGTGCTGGATGGCGAGCTGCTGGTGATTCGTGACGGCCAGGCAGCACCATTCGCCGATCTGCAGCAGCGGCTGAACCGCAAGGTGGTGAGTGCCAGGATGATGGCGGATTACCCGGTGGGCATCCGGCTGTACGACATGCTGTTCGACACTGCCGACGACGTGCGCCCGCTGCCGTTCGATGCGCGTCGCGAGCGGCTGGAGGCGTGGTATGCGCGCACGCGGCCCGCGCGCATGGATTTGTCGGAGCTGATCCGTTTTTCCTCGCTCGATGAACTGATGGTTCTGCGGGACGGCGCGCGCGCTGCGTCGATCGAGGGGCTGATGCTGAAGCGCGGCGATAGTGCATATGTTCCGGGGCGGGTGAAGGGGCTGTGGTGGAAGTGGAAGCGCGATCCGCTGACGGTCGATGCGGTACTGATGTACGCCCAGCGCGGCCATGGAAAGCGCAGCAGCTACTATTCCGACTATACGTTCGGGCTGTGGCGCGGGGATGAACTTGTGCCGGTGGGCAAGGCGTATTTCGGCTTCACCGATCAGGAGCTTGTGTTTCTCGATCGCTGGATCCGGAATCACACAGTGGCGCGCTTTGGTCCGGTGCGCGAGGTCGAAAAGGCGATGGTGCTGGAAGTCGCGTTCGACGCGGCACAGCTTTCCAACCGCCACAAATCCGGCGTGGCGATGCGGTTCCCGCGCATCGCACGCATCCGCGCGGACAAGCCGGCGGCGGAGGCGGATCGGCTGGAAAGCCTGATGGCGTTGGTGGAGAACAAGCGGGCAGAGACCAACATCGCTGAGTAAATAGCGACTCGCTTGCTTATTGACCTCATCCCCGCCGCATGCTGCGCTTTGGCCCGAAGCAAACTGGGGAGGGTGAACGATGCCGCTGGTGCCAAACAACACCAAACGCAAGATGCTGGCAGGCGAGGTGGCGCTTGGTTTTGGCGTGCATCATCTGCGCAGCGCCGCCGCACCCGTTCTTGCTGCCGCCTCCGGCCATGACTGGATGTTTCTCGACAACGAGCACGGATCGTTCTCCGTCAGCGAGATTGCCCAGCTCTGCATCGCGTCACTTCCAACCGGCATCACACCGCTGGTGCGCGTTTGCTCCAACGCGATCGACGAAGCAACGCGCGCGCTGGACAACGGCGCGCTCGGCATCGTCATGCCGCATGTCGACACGGCGAAGGAAGCGCGGCGCATCGCGGAGGCGTTTCGCTATCCGCCGCGCGGCAGCCGAAGCTGGGGCGGCCCGCCGGCGATCTACGGCTTTCGTCCGCCTGGGATGGCCGAGGCTCAGAGGGCGATCAACGATGAAATACTGACGGTTGTGATGATCGAAAGCCCGGAGGCGGTAAAGAACGCCGGCGACATCGCCGCGGTGGATGGCATCGACGTTCTGCTGATCGGCACGTCCGATCTGTCGTCGGAGCTTGGCATCGCCGGCCAGATGGGACATCCGAAGGTGATCGACGCTTACGCAACTGTAGGCGCCGCGTGCAGGAAGCATGGCAAGGTGCTTGGCATGGGCGGTGTCTATGACGAGGAGAATGCATCGCGCTACGTCGGCATGGGAGCGCGCTTCGTGCTCACCGGTTCGGACCACAACTACCTTCTGATGGGCGCGAATGCGCGCAGCAGCTTTTTCACCGGCCTGCCGCCCGCCGCTGTCGCGCCAAACAAGAAGGACTCGCGGAACAGAGCCTGAGCGCGCTTCATCACCAGTGGCAACGACCACAGTTCCATCGTTTCCGATTCCATCGAACGAGCACAATTCGTTCGTGATCTCGCGGGCGAAGCCGCGCACGCCGCAAACCAGGCGGCAGAGCGCAGGCGCTACTCGCGTAGTCGTGAAAATCGAGGGATCGTGAAGGCAACCGGGCAGCGGGAGGACGCTTCGAGTCAGCGTGAAATGCACTCGACCAAGGATATAGCATGTCCACGCTGTCAAGTTTCATTACTAACCGGCTTGATCCGTCCGGCAACACACCGATCACGCCGGCCGCTCTGAGCCAACCGTCCCAGTTGAGTTTCATCGCCAATGATGTGGCCAGTGCCGCTGCTTCGGCGATGCCCGTCGCTCCGACGATGGCCCCGCCCGGCGCGCCGTTCAGCGCGATCTACGCCTTCGGCGACAGCCTGACTGACGGCGGCAACGATCCGCTCGCTACGGCGGGGCTGGTTCCGGTGTCGCCACCGTACGCCGATCGCAGCTTCACCAATGGTCAGGTGTGGGTAAAGGATCTCGCGCAGGATCTGGGTCTTCCCGCGCTCCAGCCCAGTCTCGCGGGCGGGACCGACTTCGCGTATGGCGGGGCGGAAACCGGGCAGACGCCGGTGCACACGCTCAACCCGACCGATCTTTCCTCGCAGATATCGCAGTTCGCGTCACAGGTGCCATCGCCTCAGGCCGGCGCACTGTACACGGTATGGATTGGTTCCAACGACGTGCTGGATATCGCCAACAACACAACCCTCACGCCGTCACAGCAGCAGGCCGATGTGGGTGCCGCCGTGAACAACGAGACAGCGGCCATCAGCGCATTGGCCGCCCGTGGCGCGAAGGACCTGGTGGTGCTGAACGTCCCCGATCTCGGCAAGACGCCCTACGAGATGGCGCGCGGACCGACCGTGGCGCAATCGGCAACATCGCTCGCTTCGCTGTACAACAGCGAGTTGGCCGCGTCGGTGCAGCAGCTGCAGGCCTCCGGCGCGCTCAAGATCGATCTGGTGGACACGTTCTCGGTGATCGACCAGGTGATCGCCAATCCAGGCGCCCACGGATTCACCAACGTGACTGAGCCGGTCTGGACCGGCAATCTGACCGACCCGAAAAGCGGGACGCTCAATGCGACCGGCTCCGCACAGAACCAGTTTCTGTTCTTCGACTCACTGCATCCGACCGCACAGGCCCATGCCCTTTTGGCATCTGGCATCGCGCAAAGCCTTACCGGCGTGGCGTAGTCAGTCGTAGGCGAACCTGGCCCGCCAGTGGGCCTTGCCTTCAGGCAGCAGATCGAACAGGTGCCAAAGCGTGCAGAAATCGTCGGATTCGTCGAAGCTGGTGTCTGCAACACGCAGCAGGCGGTCACCGTCGCGGCGGAACACCGAGACACCCGGCAGCCAGCCGCCGCCGGGTGCTCGGTAGCCCATGTCCGCGGCGAAGCTTGTCCCCGCGTGGCTGACCATGGGGAACCGCCACCCGCGGCCTGCGGCGAAGCTCTTTTGCACGTCAGGCGGATCGGGACTGACGACGACGAACGCCGCGCGGTCGGCGATGTGCCGGTAGATGCCGTTGAATCCGTCTGCCCACAGAGTGCAGTTCGGGCAGGAGCGACCCATGTTGTGGATCACGAAAAGGTCGCGCTTCGCCCCGAACAGTTGCGACAGACGCACCGGTCCTTCCACAGTGGCGAATTCGTAGTCGCGCACGGGCTCGGGTTCGACCGATGCCTGTGCCGCACGCATCTTGCTGCGGAGTTCGGCGATCTCGCCGCGATAGGCGGCGAGTTTCGCGGCGGTGTCGTGATAGTTCATGGCGCCGGTCAATCCCCCTAGCTGTCGTGCAGACGCACCCATTCCATGCTGTGACCCAGCCCTGTTTCGTCGCGGCCCTTTGGTGCCAGATCGAGGTAGTGGTAGGCGCAGTTCATCATATCGAGGCCGCGCGAGTAGGTCGAATAAGTGTGGAACACCTCGGCGTCCGCATTCCTGTAGAACACGCTGATGCCGGGCCGCTCGGTGGCGGATGACTTTGTCCAGGCGTAGTTGTAGTAAACGTCGCCTTTTTCCAGCTCATCGGGGGTGGATGTCACCTGGTAATCCTTGTTGAAGTCGCAACCGGCGGAAGAGACCCATTTGAAGCTCCAACCCATGCGCTGCCTGAATGCGTTGATCCTGGCCAGCGGCGCCGATGAGATCGCGAGCATCGTGACATCGCGATGCGCCAGATGGACGTCGATGCCGTTGAAATTATCGGCCCAGAACGAGCAGCCTTTGCAGCCGGCCTCCCAGTCCGGTCCCAGCATGAAGTGATAGACCACAAGCTGCGAACGGCCGGCGAACAGCTCCGCAAGTGTCTCGCGGCCATGCGGGCCTTCGAAGCTATACGGCTTCTCCACGCGTTCCCATGGCAGTTCGCGCCGCTCGGCACTCAACTGGTCGCGCAGGCGATTGAATTCCTTCTCCTTCGCGAGATGCTGCTTGCGAGCTTCGATCCACGCATCATGCGAAACAACAGGGTGATTGTCGATCATCGCATTGTCTCCTCGTTTGGGGTCACTTCGTCGATCGGGTACGCCGGCGCTTTGCGGGGCGCCGTTGGTCAATCTCCGCCAGCGATGCCGCCAGCAGATCGAACTGGGCCTGCCAGTATTTGCTGTAATGGTTGAGCCAGAGTGCCGCCGACAGGATCGGTCCAGCATCGAGGCTGCAGCGGCTGACGCGTCCGGAGCGTTCCTGGCGCACCAGCCCCGCGCGGACCAGAACCTGGATGTGGCGCGACACCGCCTGTAGCGAGATATCGAACGGCGCCGCCAGTTCGGAAACCAGCAGTGCGCCTTCGTCCAGTCGCCACATGATCGCACGCCGGACCGGGTCCGAGAGAGCGAAGAATACGCGGTCAAGCAACGCCTCCTCGGTGTCTTCCGTTGGTTCGACTGGGCGTACGGCAGGCAGTGCCATGGACGGTCCTATTATCAACGTGTCGGTTGATAGTCAACTGGTATGTTGTGGGTCTCCGGCGATGGACCGACAGCAATTGCCGGCCCTACCATCGCGTCCGTTGTCTCAGGGAACGAGCTATGGCCAGCACGACGCAGCGCTTCCGCCAGTTGATCAAGCGGGAGGAAATCCTGATCCAACCGGACAAGCACTTCCTGACTGCGGCGCAGAAGCAGGCCATGCACGGCACCGCGCAGTGATACAGCAACCGAGTGCGCGCACCAGGCTTGCCGTCGATATCGGCGGCACGTTCACCGATCTTGTGCTTGCACTGCCTGATCGCACGTTGTCCACGAAACTGCTGACGACACACGCGGCGCCGGACGAGGCGGTGATCGCGGGGACGGAGACGATCCTGCGGGAGGCGGGCATCCCGGCAGCATCGCTCGATCTGGTGATACATGGCACGACGCTCGCCACCAATGCCCTGATCGAACGCAAGGGTGCGCGAACCGCGCTGATCACAACAGCCGGGTTCCGCGATTCGCTGGAGATCGCCTACGAGCATCGCTTCGAACAGTATGATCTGTATATGGAACGGCCGGAGCCGCTGGTCTCGCGCGACCTGCGGTTGGAGGTGCCGGAGCGTCTTGCCTCGGATGGCTCGGTGTTGCTGGCACTGGACGAGGCGGCGCTGGAACATTTGGTGCCATTGTTGCAGCAGAGCGACATCGAGGCGCTGGCGATCAGCTTCCTGCACTCCTACATTAATCCGGCGCACGAGGAGCGCGCACGGGAGGTGATTACTCGTCGGCTGCCGCGGATGGCCGTCACGATCTCCTCCGAGGTTTGCCGCGAGATTCGCGAATACGAACGGACCTCTACCGTCGTGGCGAATGCCTATGTGCTGCCGATGATGGAGCGCTATCTGGCGCGCATGCAGGATGGCTTGCATCGCATCGGCGCGGCATGCCCGCTGCTGTTGATGATGTCCTCGGGCGGCATCTGCACAGTGGAGACGGCACGGCGTTTTCCGGTGCGCCTGATCGAGAGCGGCCCCGCGGGTGGCGCAATTCTGGCACGCCACGTTGCCGCGCGCGGCGGCTACGATCGTGCGATCTCGTTCGATATGGGCGGCACGACGGCGAAGCTTACACTGATCGACGACTTCACGCCGCAGCAGTCGCGGCACTTCGAAGTCGCGAGGACCGCACGCTTCGCCAAGGGCAGCGGTTTTCCCGTGCGCATTCCGGTGATCGACATGGTGGAGATCGGCGCCGGCGGCGGCTCCATCGCGCGTGTCGATTCATTGCGGCGCATCGTCGTCGGTCCCGACAGTGCGGCGGCCAATCCCGGCCCCGCCTGCTACGGCAACGGCGGCACTCAGCCGACGGTCACGGACGCCGATGTGGTGCTGGGGCGGATCGATCTGACGCGCTTCGCCGGCGGGAAGATCGCGCTGGATCCCACGTTGGCACTGCAGGCGGTGACGGAGACTATCGGCTCACCGCTTGCTATGCCAGTGCAGGAAGCAGCGCGCGGCATTGCCGAGATCGTCGATGAGACGATGGCGAGCGCGGCACGTGTGCATGCGGTCGAGAACGGCAAGGACACATCGGATCGGACGCTGATCGCGTTTGGTGGCGCGGCGCCGCTGCACGCTTCGCGGCTGGCGCAGAAGCTGGGCATTCGCCGCATCGTCGTGCCGTCGGATGCCGGCGTCGGTTCGGCGCTCGGCTTCCTCGGCGCGCCGATCGCCTATGAGGTGGTTCGCACGCTGCTGGTGCGGCTCGATGCGCTGGAGCAGGCGACGATCGACGCGCTGTTCGCCGGGATGCGCACCGAGGCGGAAGCGGTGGTGCGGCTCGGCGTGCCGCACGGTGAACTGGTCGAGACGCGCACTGGTTTCATGCGCTATCGCGGTCAAGGACATGAGGTGGCGGTGCCGCTGCCTGATGGCAAACTTGATCCCGCCGCGCTGCACACTGCATTCGACGCCACCTATGCACGGCTTTATGGCCGCGTCATTCCACGGTTGGAAGTCGAGGCGGTGACCTGGACTCTTTCACTGTCGGAACCGCATGAATTGCCGGCACGACAGGACGTTCCGGCGGATGCCGGCGTGGCAATGCCGTCCGGCCGTTGTCGCATCGTAGAGACCGCCAGCGGCGAGGCGGTCGATGCGACGGTCTTCGTCCGCGTCGCGTTGCGGACGGGCGCACATTTGCCAGGACCGGCAGTGATTGTTGAAGACGGCACCTCGACCATCGTGCCGAGCGGCTTCAATGTTCGCATCGGCGCCGGTGATGACATCGTGATCGAGGAGATCGAAGCGTGACGCGCAGGAACATCGCGGAGATCGAACTTCAGATCATGTGGAACCGTCTGCTCTCGGTCGTAGAAGAACAGGCGCAAACCCTGGTGCGCACTGCGTTCAGCACCTCAGCGCGCGAGGCAGGCGACATTTCGGCCGGTGTGTTCGATCTCGAGGGCCGCATGCTGGCGCAGGCCGTCACCGGCACGCCTGGCCACATCAACACGATGGCGCGGTCGGTCGGACACTTCCTCGACGTGTTCCCGGTCGCGCAGATGAAGGAAGGCGATGTCTACGTCACCAACGATCCGTGGAAAGGCACCGGGCATCTCTACGATCTCGTGGTGGTGTCGCCGACCTTCATGGACGGCCGCATCGTCGCGCTGTTCGCCTGCACGACGCACCTGGTGGACATGGGCGGCGTCGGACAGACCCCGGAAGGACGGCAGATCTACCATGAAGGCTTGTTCATCCCGCTGCTGCGCCTGGCGCGCGCCGGCGAGTTGAACGAGGACCTGCTGGCCATGATCCGCGCGAACGTGCGCGAGCCGGTGCAGGTTATCGGCGATGTGTACGCGCTGATCGCGTGCAACGAGATCGGCGGCCGGCGGCTGGTGGCGATGATGCGCGAGTTCGCACTGCGCGACCTGGACATGCTGGGTGAGGCGATCATCAGCCGCAGCCGCGCAGGCATGGCGGACGCGATCAGCAAACTGCCGCAAGGCACCTGGAGCGCGGCGATGCGGATCGATGGCTACGAGGCGCCGATCGATCTGGTCGGTACGTTGACCATCGGCCGCGACACGATCCATGTGGACTACACCGGCACGTCGGGCATGTCGTCCTACGCGATCAATTGTCCTTTGTGCTATACGGAAGCCTATACGACGTTCGGCGTGAACTGCGTCGTGGCGCCGCATATTCCGAATAACACCGGCACGCTGGATGCCGTGCGCGTCACCGCCCCGGAGGGCACGATCCTCAGCGCGACGCATCCTGCCGCCGTGTACGCGCGCTCGGTGATGGGCCATATGCTGCCGGACGTGATGTACGGCTGTCTCGACCAGGCGCTGCCGGGAAGGGTGCCGGCGGAAGGCACGTCAAATCTATGGACGCTGAATCTGATCGCGGGCCATGGGCTGACAGGCATCGGCAAGGCCGCCGGCACGCCGTTTATGGTGAACAGCTTTCACTCCGGTGGCGCGGGCGCGCGGCCGTTGCAGGACGGTTTGTCGGCGACGCCGTTTCCCTCCGGCGTACGCAACGTACCGGTCGAGGCGACGGAGGCGATCACCCCGCTGGTGATCTGGCGCAAGGAGTTGCGACAGGATTCCGGCGGCGCCGGCCGACAGCGCGGCGGGCTTGGGCAGGTGATGGAGATCGCGTCCCGGGAGGATGCGGCATTTGGTATTTTTGCGCGGTTCGAGCGTGTGAAATATCCGGCGCGCGGTCGTCACGGCGGCGGGCCGGGGCAGGCGGGGCGGCTGTCGTTAGCATCCGGTGCGGAACTGAAGCCGAAGGGATTGGGGGTCGTGCCGCCGGGCGATCGCTTGGTGGTGGAGATGCCTGGTGGCGGCGGCATGGGACCAGCGAAGCAGCGCGACCCGGAATCTGTGCGGCGTGATGTGCGGCTCGGCTATGTGTCGCGCGAGGCGGCAGTAAGGGAGTACGGCGTCAGGTGGGAAGAATAGGTCACCACGAAGACACAAAGACACGAAGAGCTAACAGAACCCTTCGTGTCTTTGTGTCTTCGTGGTGAAAATCTTCTTCAAAGTGCAACAAGGCGCTTCGCCAGTTCCGCCTCATCGAGACGTAGTCCAAGTCCCGGCCCATCCGGCAGATGGAACAGCCCGTCCACCGGCTTTGGCGGGTTCTCGAACACCGCGTGCGTGCGCGTCGATGGATCGTTCCACTCGATCGGCTTGCTCGCCTGCAACTGCGCTGCAACGACATGCATATTCGCAGTGTGACCGATCATCGGTTGCGTCTGATGCGACACCAGTTCCACCCCATGCGCATGCGCGAGCGCGGCGCAGCGCGTCAGGCCGGTGATGCCGCCCATCTTCACGATGTCCGGCTGCACCATGCGCACGCCGGCGTCGATCAAATCGGCCAGTGCAGCCAGCGTGTAGGTCTGCTCGCCGGCCGATACAGTGATGTCCAGTGCGCGGGCGACCTCGCCCATCGCCTTGACATGGTAGTGCTGCACGGGTTCCTCGAACCACCAGAAGCCGAGTTCCTCCAGCACCCGGCCCACGCGGATCGCGCCGCCGGTGGTGAAGCCGTTGTTGGCATCGAATGCGAGTGGAAAGCCATCGCCCACCAGCTTTCGCACCGCGCGCGCCTTCACGATGTCTCCCGGGATATCGCGGTCCAGTTCGGTGCGCGGATTGTCGAAGCGGATCTTGATCGCGGCCGGCTTGTCCTTCAGCCGTGTTTCGACCACGCGCAACACGTCATCCAGGCTGCGATCCCCGTTGCCGCCAATCGACGCATAGAACGGCAGCGCGGTACGCCATGCGCCGCCGAGCAGCTTGTAGATCGGCAGGCCGGTCAGCTTGCCCTTGATGTCCCACATCGCAATGTCCAGCGCCGCCAGTGCACCGGTCAGCGCACCCTCGGGACCGAGCTTGACGCAGGTGTGCAGCAGCGTGTCGAGCAACACCGCGTGGTCCAACGGGTCCTTGCCGATCAGCGAGGGCGCAAGATCGTGCTTGATCATGCCAAGCGATGCGAGCCCGCCCTGCATCGGCGATGCCTCGCCAATGCCGTCGATCCCATCATCGGTGAACACGCGCACGAAGGCGCTGCGCTGCGTGGGCTTGTCATCGGGCGACCAAGCCACTTGGAAGGCGTCGATGCGGGTGATCTTCATGTCGTATCCTCCCGGTCTTCAGTCTTCAATCAACACCGGCAGCACCGACAGGACAAGCACAACGGCCATGGCAACGTTGAACGCGCGCAATTGCGCCGGCGACCGCAACAGGCGACCCGCACCACTGCCGAGCAGCGCCCAGACCAGCACGCATGGCATTCCGACCGCGAGGAAGACGATGAAGATGCGGGCAAGCTGTGCGACGAGGGATTGATTTGGTGACAGATATTCGCTCGCGGCGCCGACCGCGATCAGCCATGCCTTTGGATTGATCCATTGAAATGCCACGGCTCCAGCGAAGCCGAGCACGCGCGTTCTTCCGCCTTCACCCGGTGCGGGGGCACTCGCGATCTGCCAGGCGAGCCAGACGAGCCATGCCGCGCCCGCCCAGCGGAACAGTGGCAGCAACAGCGGCCATCTCACCAGCGCCGAGCCGAGGCCGGCGCAAACAAGTGTCAGCATCAGGGCGAAGCCGACCACGATCCCCAGCATGTGCGGCACGGTCGCGCGGACGCCGTGATTCGCCGCGGATGCGGCAACCATGACGTTGTTCGGACCCGGCGTGATGTACATCGCCACCGAGAAGCCGAGCAGCGAGAGCAGCATGCTGTCCATCTGTGATAGGACAGCATGACTGTCGTGGCTCGGCAATGCTCTGGGCAATGCCGCTGAAGCGTTTGTGCTATGCGACCGGCAGTCACGTTCGCATGTTGGGGTTGTGAAGTCGCGGCGCACACAGCAACATCAGCTTTCAGTGCGAAATGGATGGGGTGCGCGGATGGCGGGCGAGGTTCTGCACGAGGAACGGGAAAAGTTGGGGCCGGACGTTCTCGACCGGCATCGGGCGATCTCGACTATTATGGAGGAGCTGGAGGCGATCGACTGGTACGATCAGCGCATCAAGGGGAGCAGCGACGCGGAATTGCAGGCGGTGCTCCTGCACAATCGTAACGAGGAGAAGGAGCATGCGTCGATGCTGCTGGAATGGCTCCGTCGGCATGACGACGAATTCAGCACTCACCTCAAGACGTACCTGTTCAGCCAGGGACCGATCCGGGAAGTGGGCGCCTCGGCTGAAGGGACCGACGGTGCTGGCGGCAGCCTGTCGATTGGCAGTCTGAAGGGCTGAGCGATGAACCATCTGTACAGGGAACTGGCGCCGATCTCCGACGCGGCGTGGGAGGAGATAGAAAAGGAAGCGCGTCGGACGCTCAAGACGACGCTGGCTGCGCGCAAGCTGGTCGATTTCGTTGGCCCGCAAGGCTGGGAGGCATCAGCCGTCGGCATCGGTCGCAGCAATCCCGTAGAGCCGCCGTCATCTGGCAGGGTGGAGGCGCGCCTGCGCCAGGTGCTGCCCTTGGTCGAATTGCGGTTGCCGTTCGAGATGCGGCGCAGTGAACTGGACGCGATCGATCGCGGTGCGAAGGACCCGGATACCGATCCGATCATCGAGGCGGCGCGCAGGATCGCCATCGCCGAGGATCGCGCGATCTTCCATGGCTATCCGGCCGCCGGCATCAGCGGCATTTGCGAACGTCGCGGCGACGTCACCATTCAACTCAGCGATGACTATGCGAATTATCCCGACTTTGTGGCGACGGCGTTGAACAGGCTCCGCGACGCCGGCGTTGAAGGGCCGTTTGCCGTGGCACTGAGTGAGCGCTGTTACACTGGCCTCACCGAAGCGACGGTTGACGGCTATCCGGTTCTCGAACATGTCCGCCGCCTGATCGACGGGCCTTTGGTATGGGCGCCCGGGCTGCACGGTGCGGTCGTGTTGTCGACGCGGGGCGGGGATTTCGAACTGACCGTCGGGCAGGATTTCTCCATCGGTTATCTCGACCACGATGCCGAACGCGTGCGGCTCTACATCGAGGAGAGCTTCACGTTCTGGCTGCAGTCGCCGCAGGCGGCGGTGCCTCTCGTGTATTCGGAGGCGGAGGCTCGCCAGCCCTGATGGGTTGGCGTGTCAGTTCGCCTCCGAGGGCACCGCGTCCGGCAGATCGGCCGTGTGGTCCGGGATATGCAGGAAGAACGCACAGACGAACGAAGACATCAGGCACAGGAAGGCCAGCCCGTACAAGCCGCCCGCAAAGCTGCCTGTCATGTCCTTCACCACCCCGACATACCAAGGTCCGAAGAACCCTCCAAGGTTGCCGATCGAGTTGATCCACGCGATGGAGGCCGCCGCCGCCGTGCCGGTGAGGAACATCGATGGCATCGACCAGAATGGCCCTTTGGATCCATAGAACCCGAACGTCGCGATCGACAGGCCGACCATCGCCCACCACGTGCCCATCGTCATGCCGGCGATGATCAGCCCGATCGTGGAAACCACACACGCGCCTAACAGGTTCCACCGCCGCTCGTGCATGCGGTCGGACAGCCGCCCCCACGCCACAAGGCCAATGCCGCCGGTGATGTACGGGATCATGGTGAGCCAACCGACCGTCATGTTGCTCAGGTCCCCGAGCGATTTGATCATCTGCGGCACGAAGATCAGCACACCGAGGCTTGCGACGACGATGCCGAAATAGTTCAGCGCCAGCAGCAGGACCTTGGGATCGAACATTCCCTGCAACAGGCTGAATGTCCGCACCGCTTCCTTGGCCTGGCGCTCGGCCAGCAGCTTCGCGCTGAGCCAGGTCTTTTCCTCGGCGGTCAGAAACGTCGCCTGTTCCGGCCGGTCCGTCAGAACGAAGAAGGTGAGGATGCCGATCAGGATGGTCGGAACCCCTTCGGCGATGTACATCCACTGCCATCCGCGCAGACCCAGGACTCCATCGAGACCCAGCAGAGCTGTCGAAACCGGCGCGCCTGCCGCCACTGCAATCGGCAGGCCGATCAGGAAGCCCGAGACGATGCGGGCGTGGTGGCGGGCTGGGAACCAATATGTGAAGTACAGGACGATTCCGGGGAAGAAGCCGGCTTCGGCGGCGCCCAGCAGGAAACGCACCAAGGCGAAACTGTTGGCGCCGACAACCAGCGCGGTAAGCCCCGCGAAGATGCCCCAGGTGATCATGATGCGCGCGATCCAGATGCGCGCGCCGACCTTTTCCAGGACGATGTTGCTGGGAACCTCGAAGATGAAATAGCCCCAGTAGAAAGTGCCCGCGGCGAAGCCGAATGCGGTGGCCGAAAGACCGAGGTCGCCGCGCATGGTCAGCCCGGCGAAGCTCACGTTGATGCGGTCGATGTAGGCAAGGAAATAAGTGAAGATCGCGAACGGCAGCAGTCGCAGATAGATTTTGCGCATTGCCGATTTTTCGATGGCCGCTTCCATTGGTCGTCCTCGTCGTTGCGTCTTGGCGGCCGATCGGCGCGCAAGGTATGTTGGCTGCGTAACATCGGTGGTGGCGTCTCGTCCAGTGCGGCGACCGCGTCGGCCGGCGACTGCCGGTAGCACACACCGGCAGAACTACCTGGTCGCCGTCCGCGGTCGGATCATCACCGCACGCTCGTCGATCCGCACGTCGAACCGCGACAGGAAACTCATCCCCAACAATCCGTCGATGCCTTGGCCGTAGGCGGCATCGCTGTCCGACTGCACCGCAACGGCGACATTCCTGGCCTCTATCGTGCCGAGCCTGACCGTGTCGGCGCGGCCCAGGATCGCGCTGCCGATGCCGTTCGCCGTATGCAGTCGGATGCGGCCGTCGTCCTGCACGTGGAGCCGCGCCGAGGCGGCAAATGTTCGCCGAACCAGGACAAACGTGGCCCCGGTGTCGAGCAGGAAGCGTCCGCGCGTTCCGTTCACCTGCACGGCCACATTGATCTGTTTCCCGGCACCGCTGACGGCGATGGTTTCGCCGCGGCCGGAGGTTTCGCTCGAGCAGTTCCCCTTCTGGGCGAGGGTTGCGAGGATCGCCCTTGTCTGGCTGGTGTCGTTGCGGGCCGGATTGATCGCCACCCATGCCTCGATCGGGCGCATCGCCTCGCAGTACTGTTGCAGCGCGGCGTAGGCGTCCGACAACCTGATGTAGCTGTTGCTGGAAATCCGATCCTTGTCGCCGAACAATTCGATACCCGTGACATAGTCGGCGATGGCGTGCTTGTAGTCCTTGATACCGTCGTAGGCCCGTGCGCGCAGGTAGTATCCGTTGTCGTTGTACGGCGTAAGCTCGACGATCTTGTTGGTGATATCGATTGTCTTCCCGTAATCGGTGAGCTTCAAAAGGATGTTCGCGGCGCGCCGCAGGGCGCCCTCGTTGCCGCCGCAGTGCTCGGAAAAGCTGACCAATGCGGTGGCGGCCTCACGACGGTAGCCGGCATCTTCCAGGCCTTTCCCGAGATCGAAGATCGCAGTCTGGTCGCAAGGCTCACGTCGAAGCTGGTCGAGCCGGGAGGCGATTGGCAAGCGATTCGACACTTGATCGGGAAGCGAGATGCCGAGCCGGTCAAGGACTGCTTGCAGCGCGTCCTCCGCTGCAGCACAGGGCGAAATGTGCCAGCAAAGCAAGATAAGAAGCAGGACAACGCGATACGTCATGGTTGATGTGCGGCTGGATCGCAAGGCCGGAACCTGCGGGACGCAGTCAGTCTGTCCCTTATGCGCGCGA
The DNA here is from genome assembly GCA_035569235.1 of Acetobacteraceae bacterium. Taxonomy (GTDB): domain Bacteria; phylum Pseudomonadota; class Alphaproteobacteria; order Acetobacterales; family Acetobacteraceae; genus JAMXLO01. The sequence continues at coordinate 15,817 of DATMND010000272.1, forward strand.
ACTCCGTGTCGCCGCATCGTTCACCGATCCATCGCCGTTGACGATCACCTTGTACAGCGCGCGCGCGTTCTCCGCTGAAACCAAACCGTCGCGCACATCGCGCGCTACCAAGGCCGGATCGCGCTGTGTCGGATCGCCCATCCCGGCGCCGCCGGGTAGTTTCAGAATCAACCGGTCGCCGTCGGGGATCACCTGAAAGCCCTTGGTGCGCAGCGTCTTGCCGGACTTCAGCGCGACCACGCCAGGTGCCCCGTCAAGACCGCCCTCGCGGCCCTTCGGCGCATTGGCGATGCGGTCGAAGATGGCATTGACCGCGAATTCCAGGTCGCACTTCGCGCCGATCTCCATGATCTGGCCGGTGCCGCCGCGGGTGCGTCCGGCGCCACCTGAATCCGGGCGCAGTTCTTTCGTCCAGAGGACGATCGGCGCGACGTTCTCGGTTGCCTCGACCGGCATCGTGCGCACACCGGACGGGAAGGCGGTGGCGTTCAGCCCGTCGCTGTTCGGGCGCGCGCCGGTGCCACCGGAGTTGAACGTGATGATCTCGAAGTCAGGGACTACCCGGCGATTGCCGCGCGCCTGCCCGGATACCGATGCGCCGCCGCGCAACGGCGGATTCCACAAGGCGGATGCACCTTCCGCGGTGACGCGGTCGGGAACGGCTTGGTGCAGGCAGCCCATCATCAGGTCGGGCAGCAGGTGGCCGATCACGTGGCGCACAGACACCGGATAGGGATGCGGCGCGTTCAGGATGCAGCCATCGGGGATCTTCATGCGAAATGGTGCGAGGCTCGCCCAGTTGTTCGGGATGTCAGGCGCGACGACGCATTTGATTCCAAAGCAGGAATACGCACGGCAGTACGCGGGCGGCACGTTGATGCCGCGCGACGACAGGCCCGAGGTGCCGGCGTAGTCCACCTCGATACCGTCATCCAGGATGGTCATCTCGGCCTTCAGTGTTACGGGCTCCTCGTAGCCGTCGGAGCTGATCTCGGCGCGGTAGGTGCCTTTGGGAACGCGGGCGATCTCGGCCAGCGTGGCGCGGCGCGAGCTTTCGAAGACAAAGTTGGCGAGCGGGTCGAGACTGTCCATCCCGAACTCGTCCATCATCTCGGCCAGGCGGTGCGCGCCGGCATCGTTGCACGCGCAGAGCGAGTAAATGTCGCCCTCGAGCTCGACGGGCAGGCGCGACCCGGCACGGATGATGTCGAAGAAGGTTTCGTTTGGCCGGCCCTGGTCGAAGCATTTGACGATCGGGATGTACATGCCTTCTTCAAATACGGAGCGGCCTTCGGGGCCCATGCCGAGGCCTCCGACGTCGATCACGTGCGCTGTGTTTGCGAACAGTCCAACGATGCGCGTGTTGTGGAAGGCGGGCGTGACGACGGTGAGATCGTGCAGATGCCCGGTTCCCAGCCACGGGTCGTTGGTGATGTAGTGATCGCCTGGCTGCATCGTGTCGGTGGGAAATTTCCGCAGGAAGTGGCCGACGCTTTCCGCCATCGAGTTGACGTGGCCGGGTGTGCCGGTGACCGCCTGTGCCATCATGCGTCCGGCGAGGTCGAAGATCCCGGCGGACAGATCTCCAGCTTCGCGCACCGTGGTGGAGAAGGCGGTGCGGATCATCGTCTGCGCCTGTTCCTCCACGACGGCGATCAGGCGGTTCCACATGATCTGGCGATGGATCTGCGCCAGTGCGTTGGTTTCATGCGACATCAGTCAGTTTCCCGCGTCAGTTCGATGTAACCGAGTCCGTTCACCGTTGCTCTCCAGCCCTGGCTGACAAGCGTCGAGGTTTCGTCTTCGGCGATGATGGCCGGGCCGGAGATCCGCACGCCAGGTGCAAGCGCCGCCCGATAATAGACCGACCATGGCGAAACTTCGCCCGCGGTTGTGTCGCACACCAGTTGCGTCCTGGCCGGCACGGCGTCCGGCGCGAACAACGCTTCGTCCCCGGCGACCGGTGCGCCTGGCTCATCCTGCTGCACTGCCGCCACGACGACGGAATAGCTCATGATCTCCACATCGGAGCCGGGCACCGGACGATCGTAGAACCTGATGTATTCCGTATCATACGCGGCACGGATCGCCGTTACGTCGTGCTCGTTCAGCGGACGGGGAGGCAGTGGTACCGGAATCTCGTGTCCCTGCCCCACGTATCGCATATAGGCGACGCGGCTTTGCGCGAGCGGCGCACCGAAGCTGCCCTGTTCAACTACCGCCAGTGCCTCGGTTACCATATCGGCCAACAACGAGTTCACAGCGGCAACATCGAACGAGGAAAATCGCTGATACAGACTGCGAACAACCTCGTAGCCCACCGGCGCGCGCAGGAACCCGATCGCGCTGCCGACCCCGGCGCCCGTTGGCACCAGCACATGTTTGATGCCGACCTTCTCCGCGACGCGGCACGCATGCACCGGCCCGCCGCCGCCGAATGCAATCAGCGTGCGGCCTTCATAGGTCTTGCCGGATTCGATCGCATGCACGCGCGCCGCGTTGGCCATGTTCTCGTCAACCATCTCGACCACACCGAGCGCGGCCATCTCCGCCGTCAGTCCCAGCGTGCCGCCGACGCGCGCCAGCAGCGCGTCGTGCGCCGCCGCGGCATCGAGCCGCATCGTGCCGCCGGCGAAGCGAGCCGGGTCGTAGCGGCCGAGGGTGAGATTGGCGTCGGTGACCGCGGGCTCGGTGCCGCCGCGTGCGTAGCAGGCCGGCCCTGGATCGGCGCCGGCACTTTCCGGTCCGACCGCGATGCGATCCATCGTGTCCACATGCGCGATGGAGCCGCCGCCGGCGCCGATCTCCACCATCTCGATCACCGGTATCCGGAGCGGCAGACCCGAACCCTTGCGAAACCGACCCACGCGCGCGATCTCGAAGGCGCGCGATGTCTGCGGCCGGCCGTCGTCGATGAGGCAGATCTTCGCGGTGGTGCCTCCCATGTCGAACGACAGCACGTTCGCGATGCCGCATTGCCGAGCGATACTGGCCGAGAAGATCGCGCCGCCGGCGGGGCCGCTTTCAACCAGGCGGATCGGCAAGCGGCAGGCGGTCTCGATGGTGGTCAGTCCGCCGCCCGACAGCATGAGAAACAGCGGACCCGAGATGCCGATCTCCCGCAGCCCATCGGCCAGCCCGCGAAGGTAGCGCGCCATCGCGGGCTGCACATAGGCGTTGGCGACGGTGGTGGAGAACCGTTCCCACTCGCGCATCTCCGGCGACACCTCGCTGGAGAGCGAGACCGGAATGTCAGGCAGCTCCTCGGTCAGCACGTCGCGCACGCGACGTTCATGTGCGGGATTGACGAAAGCGTGGAGCAGGCCGACCGCGATGCTCTCCACCCGTTCGCGGCGCAGCACAGGCACCAGCGCGCGAACCGCTCCGACATCCAGCGGCAGCAGCACGTTGCCTTCGTTATCCAGCCTTTCGGGAACCGGAAGACGCAGGTGGCGCGGTACCAGCGGCTCCGGCAGCACGATGTTGAGATCGTACTGGTCGTAGCGGCTCTCGTTGCCCATCGCGATCACGTCGCGAAAACCCTGCGTGGTGAGCAGCGCCGTGCGCGCGCCTTTGCGTTCGATCACCGCGTTTGTGGCGAGCGTGGTGCCGTGGATGACGATGCCGATATCGGCGGCAGCCACACCGGACGACCGCAGAATCTCGCGTGCGCCGGCCATTACACCCTGCTCGGGCGCCGTCTGCGTGGTGAGGACCTTGATTGTGCTGCGCCTGCCGTCATGCTCGAGCGCCAGATCGGTGAAGGTGCCGCCGATATCAACGGCAAGTCGAGCTGATGGCATCAAGTCCTCGGCTTTGTGGGTCGCCGGAGGCAGTCAAGCCGGTCGGCCCGAGCGTGGCAAGCGTTCGGTTTGCACAACCGGCGACTGGTCGCTATCATGATATCAAAGGAGCGGCAGATGGCCCAACTCGTCGTGCGCAACCTGGAAGATGAGGTAAAGGCGAAGCTCCGGCGCCGTGCCGCCGCACATGGCTGGAGCATGGAGGAAGAGGTGCGGGCCATCCTGCGCGATGCGGTTAAGGAAGAGGCGCGACCGAAGGTTGGACTGGGGACACGCATCGCCGCGCGATTTGCCGGTATCGGACTGCGGAAGGGCGAAGAGATTCCCGAGTTGCGCGGCTACAAGATAAAGCCGGTAACTTTCGACTAGATGGTGATCCTGGATACCAACGTGATCTCGACACTGATGCAGCGACACCAGCATTCTGCGGTAAAGCTGTGGCTGGATCGCCAGGCCGAGCTCTCGGTGTGGACCACATCAATCACTGTCTTCGAGATACGAAACGGCATTGAGATGCTGCCGAAGAGCCGCCGCCGCGCGTCGCTGGAAACCGAGTTCGAACGCGTCATCGAGGACGATATTCAGGGCCGTATCGTGCCGTTCGACACGGTCGCGGCGAACGCCGCCGCTGTCCTGATGGCGGAACGCCAACGCGCCGGGCGGCCCGGCGACATGCGCGACACTATGATCGCCGGCATCGTCATCGCCAGTCACGCCACGCTGGCAACGCACAATACCAAGCACTTTGCCGATCTCTCGGTTCCGGTCGTCGATCCGTGGCAGGCGTGACTGCGATGACCTAGAGTACGCCCGAACGGGGAGACATGCCGATGAAGCCACGACTGTTGCTTGCCGCCTTGATGCCGCGCGACGTGGTTGTACGCGCACGGAACGAATTCGATGCGCTGGTGGTGGAAGGCAAAGACGACATGACGGCGACGCAGGTGATCGCGGCCGCCGCCGCACACCAAGCCGATGCGATCATGTTCACCAACACGCTGCCACTGACTGCCGATGCGATCGCCCGCCTGCCTGCGAGCGTGCGCGTCGGCGCCACCAGCAGCGTCGGTTATGACCACATCGACGTGGCCGAGGCGAAGGCGCGGGGACTGTTCGTGACCAACACGCCAGGCGTTCTGACCGAATGCACCGCCGACTTCGCCTTCATGATGCTGCTGGCTGCGGCACGCCGCACCCATGAATACGACAAGATCATGCGCGCCGGCTGGCGCTACCGCATCGGGCAGGGCGACCTGCTGGGCGTCAGTGTGTCCGGCAAGACGCTCGGTATATTGGGGTTGGGCCGCATCGGGCGGGCAATGGCGCAGCGCGCGCGCGGCTTCGACATGACGGTGCTGTATCATTCGCGCAACCGTGTGTCAGCGGACCTTGAGCGGGGGGCGCAGTATTTCGCGTCCTTCCATGACATGCTGCCGCATTGCGATTTCCTGTCGCTGCATGCGCCCGCCGGACCGGCGACCGACAAGATCGTCAATGCGGAGGCATTGGCGCTGATGCCGCGCGGCGCTGTGCTGGTGAACGTCGCGCGCGGCGGCCTGGTAGACGAGGATGCGCTGTATGATGCTTTGACATCGGGGCAATTGTTTGCCGCCGGCCTCGACGTGTTCCGGTCCGAGCCTGACTTTGATCTGCGGTTTGCCGGGCTCGATAACGTGTTGTTGTCGCCGCATATCGGCAGCGGCTCGGTCGAGACGCGTAACGCGATGGGATTTCGCGCGCTGGACAACATCGCGGCGGTCCTGGCGGGGAAGGGGCCGATCGATCCGCTGTGGCTGTGAGGTTTCCCGGAGACAGGATGACCAGATTCATTGGTGCAATCGACCAGGGTACGACGAGCACTCGCTTCATCATATTCGATCGGACGGGCGAGACAGTCGCCACGGCGCAGATGGAGCATCGGCAGATCTATCCTCAACCTGGTTGGGTAGAACACGATCCGCTCGAGATCTGGCAGAACACGCAGATAGTCGTCGCCGATGCGCTGCGCCGCGCTGGCCTCGGCGGGCGCGATCTCGCGGCGGTCGGCATCACCAACCAGCGCGAGACGACGCTGCTGTGGGATCGCATAACCGGCCAGCCGGTGCACAACGCTGTCGTCTGGCAGGACACGCGCGTTGATCCCCTGGTGGCCGACTACGCGCGCGATGGCGGCCAGGACCGGTTCCGCGCACAGACCGGACTGCCGCTCGCCAGCTATTTTTCCGCCCTCAAGCTGCGCTGGCTTTTGGACAACGTACCCGACGCGCGCCGGCTTGCGGAAGCCGGTGACCTGCTGTTCGGAACGATCGATACATGGCTGCTCCGGCAGCTCTGCGGACTGCATCTGACCGACGTCACCAACGCCAGCCGCACGCAGCTGATGAATCTGGCGACGCTGGACTGGGACGATACGCTGCTCGCCGCTTTCGGCATCCCGCGCGCCGTGTTGCCGCGCATCATGCCGTCCTCCATGATCTACGGTATTGCAACCGGCGCATTGGATGGCGTTCCCATCGCCGGCATCCACGGCGACCAGCAGGCCGCGCTGATGGGCCAGGCGTGCTTCGCTCCCGGAGAGGCGAAGAACACCTACGGCACGGGCTGCTTCCTGTTGATGAACACCGGCGAGACGCCGGTCGCATCGACCAGCGGCCTCGTCACCACGGTCGCCTGGCAGCTCGGCGAGCAGAAAGCCTGTTATGCACTGGAAGGTTCGATTGCTGTCACCGGTGCGATGGTGCAGTGGCTGCGCGACAACCTCGGCCTCATCAGAACCAGCGCCGATATCGAAACCCTGGCCGCCTCGGTTGACGATAACGGCGATGTCTACTTTGTCCCCGCCTTCTCCGGCCTTTATGCCCCTTGGTGGCGTGCCGATGCGCGCGGCGTTATTGCTGGCCTCACGCGCTACGCCACCGCCGGCCATATCGCCCGCGCCGCCCTGGAAGCGACGGCGTACCAAACGCTGGACGTTATCGAGGCGATGCAGCGCGACTCAGGCATCCCGATCAGCACGCTGCGCGTCGACGGCGGGATGGTCGTGAACGAACTGCTGATGCAGTTCCAGTCGGACATCCTGAACGTGCCTGTGCTCCGCCCGCGCACGATTGAAACCACCGCGCTTGGTGCAGCCTACGCGGCCGGGCTGGCTGTCGGCTACTGGCAGGATACCGACGATCTTGCTAGCAACTGGGGCGTGACGCGCACTTGGACACCCACGATGACTCGGGACCGCCGCACGTCGCTCATCGATTCCTGGCACAAGGCGATTGCACGTTCATTCGACTGGGCGTGACGGCGTTACATCCCGATCGAATACCCGCCATCGACTGGGATCGCCGTGCCAGTGACGAAATCCGAAGCCGGGCTCGCGAGAAACGCCGCAATGCCCGCCATGTCGACCGGCACGCCCCAGCGGCCAGTCGGCGTGCGGTTTTCCACGCGCACGTGCAGTCCTTCGACCTCCCGTCGCGCGCGCCGTGTCAAATCGGTGTCGATCCATCCCGGCAACACCGCGTTCACCTGGATGTTGTCCTTCGCCCATGCCGTCGCCATCGCACGCGTCATCTGCACGATGCCGCCCTTGCTCGATGCATACGGCGTGGCGTAGGGCGCGCCGAACAGCGACATCATCGAGCCGATGTTGATCATCTTCCCGCCGCCGACCGCCTTCATCGGCGCATACGCGGCCTGTGAGCACAGGAAGGCGCTGGTCAGGTTGGTGTCCAGCACGTGATGCCACTCTTCCTCGGTATAGTCCTGCGGCATCTTGCGGATCGCCGTCCCGGCATTGTTCACCAGGATATCGAGCCGGCCGAACTCCGCCACCGTATCCGACACTAGCTTTACACACGCGGCCTTCTTCGTCACGTCGGCCGCCATGAACGCGCAGCGCGCCCCAAGCTCGCGCAAAGATGCCAGTGCCGACCTCGCCTTTTCCTCGTCGCGGCCCGCAATTACAACCGTCGCGCCGCAGGATGCCATCCCTTGAGCCATGCCAAGCCCGATGCCGCCATTGCCGCCGGTGACGATGGCCACCTTGCCGGTCAGATCGAACAGCGTCATCGCTAGGCGGCCCCGCGCTTGATCTCGGCGCGCGATTCAGCGAGATGGTCGAAGCGCTTGCGATAGGTGCCCAGTCCCAGCGTCTGCGAGCGCAGATCGATGATCAGGTCGTGCAGTTCCGCCTCCGGCACCAACGCCTCCACGTCGTCCCAGCCGGGCCAGCCGTCCTTCTCGGCAAAGCCGAGAATCTGTCCGCGCCTTCCGGTCAGCAGACGCTGGGCTCGCGGCGTGAACTCGTTGGGCACGCTGATCGTCACGCGGTTGACCGGCTCCAGCAGGATAGGGTCCGCCTTTGCCATTCCCTCCCTCATCGCCACGCTGGTCGCGGTCTTGAACGCCATATCGGAGCTGTCGACCGAGTGGAATCCGCCATCCACCAGCGTCACCGAGATGTCCACCACCGGATACCCGAACGGCCCCTTCTTCGCCGACTCCTCGGCCGCCTCCGCGACCGCAGGAATGAAGTTGCGCGGCACCGCCCCACCGACGATCTTGTCGACGAACGCAAAGCCTTCGCCCCGCGCGCGCGGCGCGATGTCGATCTTCACATCGGCGAACTGCCCGTGACCGCCGCTCTGCTTCTTCAGCCTGCCATGTTCGTGCACCGCGCGCCGGATCGTCTCCTTGTAGGCGACCTGCGGCTTATGCGTCGCCACCTTCAGTGCGTAGTCCTTCGCCAAACGATCAACCGTGGCGAGCAGGTGCATTTCGCCCTGGCCATGCAGCACGGTCTCGCTGGTATCCTGCTCGTGTTCGACTGTCAGGGTCGGGTCTGCCTCCCGTTGCTTCTGCAATGCACCATTGAGCTTCACATCGTCTTTGTGATCCGAGGTCACGATTGCCAGCGAATAGACCGGTGGCGGGGGTTGCGGGAACGGCAGTTGCTCCGGCGTCCCACCCGGCGAAATCGTGGCGCCAGTCGGCACACCATCCAGACGTCCCAACGCGACAACTTCCCCCTCGACTGCTTCTGCCACCTTGGAAAGCTCGCCGCCCGGCATGCGATATATGCCGCCGAGCCGCGTCCCGCCGAGCGTTACCCCGTCCTTGATTGTGCCACGCCAAATGCGCGCATGGGAAAGCTTGCCTGTGTGGCCGGCATGCACGGTTTTGAAGACCTGTGCCAGCGGCGGTCCGTCTTCCGACACGCCCTTGCGCGCGGCGGTCTCCTGCGGCATCGGCGTGTCGTGGCGAAGCGCCTTCCACAGCCGGCGCACGCCGCCGGCGTTCTCCGCCGAGCCGACCAGGACTTCGATCACCGCGCCGGCCGCGAGGTCCTTGCGCAGGTCGTTGTAGATCTCCGCGGTTGTCGGCTTGACGTCCTCAAGCACCTTCTCGAGCAGTGTGTCGTCGCGATCGGCCAGCACCTCGACCAGCTTGTTCAGCGCGTCCTGCTCGTCATCCTGCAACTCCGATGGAATTTGCATGAGCTCCGACGGCTGGCCCTTGCGATACCGATAGGCGCGCTCGCTCACCACATCGACATAGCCGCTCACTGTCTCGCCATCGACGATCGGCACCTGGCGCAGCACAAGCGGCGAACCGGCGTAACCTTGCAGCGCCGCCATCGTGTCTCCCACACTGCCTTCCAGCGTCTCGATCTTGTTGATGAAGAGCATATGCGGCACGCCTTGATCCGCCAGCAGCTTCAGCAACGGCGCGACGGTCAGCGCACGGGCGGGTGCGGGGTCGCACACCACCACGGCGAGATCGACCATGGCGAGCGCACAACTGGTCTCATAGGCAAACTCGATGGACCCTGGACAGTCCAGCACCGACCAGGCATCGCCGAGATAGGTGCAATGGCCCAAGCGAACCTCGGTGGTCGCTGGTCGGTTGCGCGGGTCGGCCGGTCGCTTGACCGGCGCGCCAGCCGTCTCCATCAGCGCCTCGAACAGCGTCGATTTGCCGCTGCTGTACGGCCCGACCAGAGCCACCGAGCGCGGACTTCTGCCGTTTTCTGATCCTGACATGCTGGTGCCTCCCTATGCTGCGTCGCCGCGCCGGCCGGGCTGTTGCCCGCGGCGCATTGCATCGGGTGATCCTAGCGAAGTTTTCGTGACACGCGAGTCCGGCCGGCCCGGTGCTGTTCTCAATCAATCGATGCGCCTTGATTGGCGCCTTCAAAGCCCTGGGCATGCGTGCTAAGCTTGTCGAGCGCCTTCAACAGGTTGCTCCATTCCGTGCGGCTCATGCCCTCGGCAAGTTGCTCCTCAAGCTCGCATGCGAGCGGCACCACGCCCTGATACACCGTCGCGCCCTTGCGTGTGAGGTGCAGCAGGCGGCCACGCCCATCCCGCGGGTCCTGCGTCTGCCGCAGCAGGCCGCGCGCCACCAGGCTTGCAGCGGCTCGG
>DATMND010000273.1:0-2165 GCA_035569235.1 Acetobacteraceae bacterium
GCGCATCGGCCCGCCACTGCTGTTCGAGCGTCTGTGGCGCGACACAAGGTGCCGCGAGGTCGTGGAGGAGCTGCTTGCGGATCGCGGCTTCGAGTTTCCCGTCGAGCGAGCCGTCTTCCTCACCGTCCTCCATCGGCTGACCCGAGTTTAACAGTGTCTTCCGAAATATTATTCTATGTCAGCATGTTGCGGACGTGCCGTGAGGTGTTAGCACTACAGTGCCGCCGTGATAGCGGAATGATCAGACGTTGACGGATGGGAGATCGGCTTCGCGGATGTTGGGCGGCAGTGCCACCCCGACGGCTTGGAAGGCCTTTCCGGCCACGCCAGTCACTGGCGTGCGCAGAATAAAATGTTTGCCGTCCTGCTCGACCTCGATCTCCTGTAACCGATCGAGATCGGCGAGCAACTCTCGCCATTCCGGCTTCAGCCGTGCGGCGGTCAGTCGTTCTTCCAGTTCCTTGCGTAACACCAGAGCCAGAAAGCTGCAGAATACATGCCCGCGGATCGCCGCATCGGTCTGGTGATAGATCGGCCGTGTCGCCAGAAGGGCTTTCTCCGAACGGAACAGGTGCTCCACGACAAGCAGATCACGGTAGCGGAGCATCACGTTCAGCGGATGCAGCCGCAGATTGGTGCGCAAGACATAGAGCCCATCGTAGCGCGCGTCCTCGGCCACGCGCGCCTCATCGATGGTGAAGTGCTGCTGGTCTGGCGTCTTCAGGTAGCGCCGATACGCACTGTTGCCGACCAACGACTTGTCGCCTTGTCGCAGTTTGGCGCGCAACGTCGCCAGCACGGCTTCGCGGGTCCGCGCGGCCTGTGCCGCCTCGACCAGGTTGCGACAGACAATGTAGCGGCGATCGCCGAGCTTGACCTCCTTGGCCTGCAGTTCGGTATCAGGCCGCCCTTTCCGCGGGATCATCAGCGGCACGCTTGGCGAGGGGTCGGCCAGAATGAGTTCGCGTACTTCCTTGGAGCCGCGCTCGCGTACCCCGAGGATGTATTCCAGTCCCCGCTGTTCCAGAGCGGTGATGGTGGCGGCACTGATCATGCCGCGATCGGCGACAACGCAGACGCGGTCGATGGCAAAGCGGCTGCGCAGACGATCGATCACCGGGATCAGTGTGGTTACATCCGCAGTATTACCGGGCCACATCTCCGAGCAGACCGGTCGCCCTTCCTGGTCGATTATGACGCCGACGATCATCTGGTTCAGGTGCGGCCGGTAATCCTTGGAGTGGCCGCGCTCGCCGAGCGTCGCACCGCCCTCGCCCTCGAAATACAGCGAGGTGGTATCCATGAACACGACCGAAAGATCGGTGAACAACGAACGCCGACGGGCGAACAGCCTCTCCTCGACAAGATCTTTGATGCAGCGCGCAACGAGGGTTCGGCCGTGCTGCTCTGCCGCGGGCAGTTCCTCGCCAAGCCAGGCCATGGCGCGGTAGAGATGATGGAGCTGCAGGCTATCGACACCCGTGATGCGGTAGTCGCCGCGCCATTGGTCGCAGCCGCGGTCGGAGCCGGAGACCATCAGCCGATGGAGGACGGTGAGGAAGACAGCTCGCTCGACGGGAAACTCGAAGCCGCGATCCGCAAGCAGCTCCTCCACGACCTCGCGGCACCTTGTGTCGCGCCACAGACGCTCGAACAGCAGTGGCGGGCCGATGCGCTTGCAGGTGAGTGCCGGCGCGCTGCCCTCATCGATGAGGGACAGCACCATCGAACGCTGGGCGAGGCGCGCGGCGGACCGCGCCAAACGGTCAAGGTCACCGCGACGTTCGACGTCTTCCTTGCGTCCAAGGTTGCGGATGATGCGCTGCTTGGTCCTGCCATCCTCACGGACCGTCTCGACCAGGTAGACGTAGGTGTAGCGGCCGATGCGCTTTTCACGGACGAACATGGCGCTAGCATTCGGTCAGGCGCGGATTCGTCAAGCCAAAAGCAGAGATCGCCGTGCGAATTTAGCACCACGCCATTGCGCACGGGTCACCGCAGCCCAAAAAGCAGAGTCTAAATCAATGGCTTATGATTCCGGCCCCGCACCGACCATGGGTTTAGTGTCAAACCCGGGTCTGATCTCGTCTGCCCACTGGAGGCAGACAGTTCTCAACTACGGGCGATTGCCACGGCGGCTTCCGGCAAGAGTTTTGTCCTGATTG
>DATMND010000274.1:0-9071 GCA_035569235.1 Acetobacteraceae bacterium
TGGATGCATCTCACAATGCCGCTGTTGCCGGGACGGAACCGGCGGCGCTATATGCCCGGACCCCACGTCGCCGACGTAGCTCAGCGGTAGAGCAGCTGATTCGTAATCAGCAGGTCCTCGGTTCAAGTCCGAGCGTCGGCACCAACGAAATCAATGAGTTAGAGGGCGGGCCTCAGAGCTTGCTCGGATCATTATCCCGGACAGTGGGGCATGGACCCTGCCGGCACCATGACGCGGCCGCAGCTTGGAGGCCACGCCCTGGGCCGTGTTTGTGAGCCGTCCGCCGCGCGCCGGAAGCAGGCACCTAGTTCTAAACCATTCCGTATCTTTCTGACTTCACAACGACGTGTGTGCCGTGGTATGAAACCGGCATGTTACGGTCATTCCTCACGGCCATTGGCAGACGCATGCGGCCACGCGAGGGTTTCCTTGCGACATGGTGGGAGCGTGCGCTGGCAGGTGTGGCGATCGCCCTGCTGCTGGCGTTGGTGGTCAGCGTCGTTGTGGATGGCTGTTAGCAGTCCCACGCGATACCTCAGCCTGCCTGCCAATACCTGTGGCCTCCGTCCAGGCCGCACGCGGGCTGGCCATTGCCGGCAGGCAGACACATGCCTGGTTCAACGCAACTAGACTTGCGCCGTGCCGCCGTCGACGAACAGTTCGATCCCGGTGACGAAACTGGAGTCATCCGACGCCAGGAACAGTGCCGCCGCGGCAATCTCGTCCGGCTGGCCGATCCGGCCCATGGGGATCAGTGACACGAATTGATCCTTCACTTCCTTCGGGACTCCGACGAATATGCCGGTGTCGATGGTGCCGGGGCTGATGACGTTCACGCGAATCTTCCTGGCTTTGAGATCGACCGTCCAGGTGCGCGCGAAGGAGCGGATCGCGGCCTTGCTTGCATTGTAGACGCTGAAGCCTTCAAAGCCTTTCACGCTCGCGATTGACCCCGTCATGATGATCGACCCTCCATCGCGCATCAGCGGCAATGCCTTCTGCACCGTGAAAAGCGTTCCTCTGACATTGATGTTGAACGTGTTGTCGAAGTTCGCTTCGGTGATGGAGCCGAGCGGCACATTGAACTCACCGAATCCGGCGCTGGCGTACAGAATGTCGATATGCTCCTTCTGTGACTTGACCGTTCCATACAGCCGATCGAGATCGGCGAGATTGCCGGCATCGCCCTGGACGCCGGTGACGTTGCGGCCGATCTCCCTTACGGCCGCATCAAGTTGCTCCTGGCGGCGGCCGGTGACGAACACATAAGCGCCTTCCGCCACAAAACGCTTGGCGGTTGCAAGTGCCATTCCCGATGTCGCGCCGGTAATGACGGCGACTTTTCCCGCTAACTTTTCCATCGTGTTGCCCTTGAGGTCCCAAAGCCGCCCATCTTCGTTATTGCCATCGATCTGGGTCAAGGTGCCAGGTGTGTCCTGGCTGGGGCCGTCGCGGACGCAAGTTCGTTGCTGCAATGACCCGGGTAACGCCGATCAAAACCCGTCAACTTCGACGACAGCCTGGGCGAAGGCTTGGGGCGCTTCCTGCGGCAGGTTGTGACCGATGCCGCCCTTGATGGTCCGGTGCATATATTTGCCTGAGAATTTGTTGCGATAGGATTCGGGCTCTGGGTGCGGCGCACCGTTGGCATCGCCTTCAAGGGTGATTGTAGGCACGCTGATCACCGGAGCGTTGGCAAGCCGCTTTTCCAAACTGTCGTATTGCGGCTCGCCTGCGGCCAGGTCAAGCCGCCAGCGGTAATTGTGGATCACGATGTTGACGTGATCCGGATTGTTGAAGGCTTCCGCGCTGCGATCAAACGTCGCATCATCGAAGTCCCATTTCGGCGAAGCGGTCTGCCAAATGAGCTTGGCAAAATCGTGCCGGTATCTCTCGTACCCAGCCCGCCCACGTTCCGTGGCAAAATAATATTGGTACCACCATTCGAGCTCAGCCTGTGGCGGCAACGGCATCTTGTTGGATGCAGGGCTGCCGATCAGATAGCCGCTCACGGAGACCATGGCCTTGCAGCGCTCCGGCCAGACCGCCGCGATGATGTTGGCCGTCCGCGCTCCCCAATCAAAACCTGCGAGGATGGCCTTCTCGATCTTGAGAGCATCCATCAAAGCGACGATATCAACTGCGACAACCCCTTGCTGGCCGTTCCGGAGCGTTTCACTCGAAAGAAAGCGCGTCGAGCCATAGCCGCGTAAATATGGGACGATCACCCGGTAGCCCACTGTCGCCAACAAAGGGGCAACATCGACAAAGCTGTGAATGTCGTAGGGCCAACCGTGCAGGAGAATGGCCGCGGGGCCATCGGCGGGGCCGGCTTCGGCGAATCCTACATTAAGGAGGCCCGCATTGATCTGCTTCAGTGAGCTGAAGGACGTGTTCGTCCCCGGCTTTATCGTGGGCAGATCCGCCGGGTTCTTCGTGCTCGATTGTGCTTTTGCCGAACCAATCATGCCGAGTTGTGTGGCCGCAATGGTCATGGCCGCAGCGCCCAGGAAACGGCGGCGATGCTGGTTGATCTCTTCGGACATCTGACACTCTCCATTTAGAACCAACAAACAGGTCCGTGGCGGGACCAGGTTGGTCGACAAGCGGCGGATGATCATTCCGGGAGGCCCGCGGTCAAAAGAGCCAGCCGTAGTTCCGCTGCATACTCCTGATTGCTGAGCTGTGTGGCTGAATGCCCGACACAAAAATCAGGCCTGATCATCAGCAGCCTTGCCGCCGCGGCGCGCGCCTCGTCGAGCTGACCCAAACGGACAAGGGCGAGGATCAGGTGTCTGTGCGCAGTCAGATCGGTCGGCGTTTCCTGGACGGCGCGCTGCAAGGGTGGAAGCGCCTGCGCACTCCGTCCCGCCAGAAGTTGCGCGATCCCAAGGCCGCTCAGCATCAAGCCGATCTCAGGATCGAGCGGGCTCAACCGCATGGCGCGCTCGAGATAGCCAATGGCGGGTTCCGGATCGTCGGCGATGCAATGCACCCAGCCAAGGCTGTTGAGTACCTGGGCGGAGTTCGGGTGAAGCAGCACCGCGCGATGCAGCGCTGTGAAAGCGGCGGGGTGATCGCCTGCAAAATATGACAGCGCGTGCGCGGCGCAGCGCAAGGCCTCAGGGTCGGCGGAGGCAACAGTTTCGCGTGCCAAGTTGAGCGCAGCCTCGCGTTCACCCGGCTCGCTCCATGCCCGTGAGTGACGCGAGACATAGACCCAGGCCAGAAATCCCTTGGCCCGCGCGTAGGCTGGATCGATCTCGAGCGACCGGCAAAGCAATGCGACGGCGGTATCCAGCCCAGACCTGGTAAAGGCATAGAGATGGGGCAAGGCTCGAAGACAGAGATCGTAGGCATCGAGACTTTCGGTCGGCTTCGCGCCCGAGCGCTTGATCTCCGCCATTTGCAGACTTGGCTCGACAGCGCCGACCACGCTTTCGGTTATGCGGTCCTGCAGTTGAAAGATGTCGGCCAGATCGCCATCGAACCGATCTGCCCAGACGTGGTACCCTGTAGCCGCCTCAATCAGCTGACATGTGATGCGCACACGACCGCCGGCCTTGCGAACGCTGCCTTCCAGTACGTAACGCACGCCAAGCTCGCGCCCGACCTGCTTAATGTCGACCGCGTGGCCCTTGTAGGTGAAGGTGCTGTTGCGCGCGATGACGAAGAACCAGCCAACGCGCGAAAGAGCCGTGATGATGTCCTCGACGATCCCGTCCGCAAAGTATTCCTGTTCCGGATCACCGCCCATATTGGTGAACGGCAACACCGCCAGTGACGGCATGTCCGGCAGCGCCAGCACCGGCCGGGATTCCGAGGCCATCCGCACACGAAACACCCGGACTTTTCGAGCGATGTTCTTGAGCGCAGTCTCACCGAGGTCTTCGACGTCGAGCAATATTTTCCCGGCGGCGTCCTCGCGCACGCGGGCGGACATGGCAATGCCGCCGGGCTCGGCGAGTGGTTCGAGGCGGGCGGCGATGATGACCCCGTCACCCATAAGATCATCGCCGTCGGGCACCACTTCGCCCTGGTGAACGCCGATCCGCAGGCGGAGGGAGTCGGACTGCGTGCGGAGCGCATCCTGGATGGCGATGGCGCAACGCAAGGCCTGCACGGCACTCGCGAAGGCGCCAAAGAAACCGTCGCCAGTGGTTTTGAAGATGCGGCCGCCATGGGTGGCAACGTGAGGTTCGATGACCTCGGTGCGCAGTGCCCGGACGCGCGTGAGTGTGCCCGACTCGTCCGAGCCGACCAGCGCGGAATAGCCGACGACGTCAGCCGCCAGGATGGCGGCGAGTCGGCGATTGTCTTCCTCCATGCTCACTCGGCCATGCCGGGGGAACTCCGTCGCATCGAGCGTAGTGCGGCGGCGTCCGCTGGACAATCGGTGCCGGCCGCGCGTTCAGACATCATCAGGACTCAGGGTCGCCATCATTTCGGCTGAATGACGATGAACCTCCGCCTCGCGTTCCAAAGCTTTCGGAAATCGCGTGCGTCTGGATTGGACGATTGCCTGCTTGGCCTTCCCCTCGTGCCAATGGCGGGCAGCAAGCAGCGCTGCATCCCAGCCCCGCTGGAATTCGGTGCTGTTCTCGTGCGTATCTGTGGCCATTGGCACTCCTGGTGCTACGGTAGCTCGCGCAAAAGGCTCGGCGACATGGGATGGCTCGTGGGACTTCTCGCCCTGATGACACTTTGATCGCCCCATAGAGAAAGAAAGCCAATGTTTTCGGTTGGGCAAATGGTCTATCACAGGTCCGGTAGGCACAGCGGCAAGGTCCTGGAGTGCGATGGCGACACCGTTTATCTCGTCCAGGCCAACGGCGTTGAGTCGGATTTTCGATGCGGTGAATTGACCGCCATACCTCCGCGGGAGTCGAGCCCGGCGCCGGCCGCCGCCAGCCTATCACGCGTCCTCACCCTCGACGACGTCACGCCGGAACACCGAAGGGTTCTGGCCGTCATCCCGCAACGAACGATCCAGTCGGTGGCGTTGTTGTTTGAGCGACAGCCGAACTCTGGACGGTTCAGCGCCCTCGATGTGGCTCAAAAGCTCAACTTCATCGCCGAGGTCACGGGAGTGCCTTACCGGACGATGAGAGAATTCAGTGACCGCCCGGGTATCCTGGGATTGATGATGGGGCGCGGGCTCTCGGTCAGCCTGGGCTCGCCTACGTGACCGGCCGATGCTGAATCTGGTCGCCGGGGGATGTTCCGTTCCCCGGCCGACCCGGAGCGTAACGCACAACGGCGGCAGTCAGACTCCTGCCTGGCACGTTGGGAAGCTGAGTGGCGAACACTGGCGAAGCATTGGCGCCCGTCGGCTCGGCCACGAGGGCAGGCGGCAGGAAGGCAGCCACCCATCCCCCGGCGCGGTCGGCATCAGACGCCTTCACCGGTAACGCGCCGCGGGATGTTCCTGACGGAAGCCGGGCGCCATCGCCTTGCGGGCCTGGGTGAATACCTCCCACTCGGCGGCGTCAGGCAATGGCGGAATGGTCACAGCCTCTCGCCGATCGAAGCCCACCAGCGCGGCATCGACGAGTTCGTCCACATCCATGACACCTTCGATCGTATCGACATCGCGACCGGAGCGTGCCCAGATTTCGGTGCGCGTCGCCGCCGGCAGCACGGCCTGCACATAGAGGCCGCGCCCGCCAAGTTCGGTCTGAAGCGATTGCGAAAATGTCAGCACGAACGCCTTGGTCGCCGCGTAGATGCCCGGCGAAAGCTCCGGCGCCAACGCGAGCACGGACGCCAGGTTGATGATCGTCCCACCGCCTTCGGCCAGGAAGCGCGGCACGACGGCACCGGCAAGCCGCATGACCGCGGTGACGTTCAGATTGATCAGGCGCTGCAGCGCGTCGAGATCAGGTGCGGCGAATCCACCGGCGGCAGAGGCTCCCGCATTGTTCACCAGCAGCCCGATGCGTGCGTCGTCACGCAGCCGTGTCTCGACGCGCGCGAGATCGGCAGGTTCCGTCAAATCCGCCGGCAGCACGTCGATGCTGACGCCGGTTTCGCGACGCAGCCGATCGGCGATGACAGCCATGCGGTCCTTGTCGCGCGCCACCAGCACCAGGTCATGGCCACGGCGGGCAAGCCGGTCGGCATAGGTCGCGCCGATGCCGGACGATGCGCCGGTGACCAGCGCGGTTCTGAGCGATTGTGCGGGCATATAACGCCTCCGTTGTGTGTTCATTCACCACGCTGCGACATGGACGCGAGCGCCTCTTCGACATCGCGCAGGCGGTCCTTGCCGAAGTAGATCTCGTCGCCGACAAAGAAAGTCGGTGATCCGAACGTGCCGCGCTCGACCGAGTGCTGCGTGTTGGCAAGCAGCGCATCCTTCACGTCCTGCGCCGCGGTCAGCGCAAGTATCCGATTGGCATCCAGGCCCGACTCAACGAGTGCCGCGCGTAGCACCGCAGGATCGTCGAGCTTCTTCGGATCAGCCCACATATGCCGGAAGACCTCATCGACGTATCGCTCGAACACGCCCAGCCGTTGTGCGGCGATCGCCCCGCGCATCAGCACCAGCGTATTGACCGGAAAGAACGGGTTCGGTGCAAAGCGCGTGATGCCGTGGCGCTTCACGAACCGCTCGGTCTCCAGCCGCTGGTACTCGGGCTTGTTCCTGATCCCCATCAGGCTTTCCGCCGGCGAGCGGTTGTTGGTCAGCTTGAACACGCCGCCCAGCAGCACCGGCACGTAGTCGAACGTCGTCCCCGTGCGGCGCTCGATGCCGGGAATGACCAGGTGGCTGAGATACGCATTGGGGCTGCCAAAGTCGAAGTGGAATTCCACGGCGCTCATGGTCGTCACCACTTTTCGCCGAACGGACGGATGTCGAGTTCGAACGTCCACGCATCCCGCGGCTGGCGGTACAGTTGCCAATACGCCTCGGCGACCGAAGCCGGATTCATCAGCCGGTCGGGATCGAGGTTGCGCAGCGCGTCCTCGCCCTCGCGCGCCTTGATCCTTTCGCGTACCCACGCCGTGTCCACGCCGGCATCGATGACCAGATGCGCGACATGGATGTTGCTTGGGCCAAGCTCGCGCGCGGCGCTCTGCGCGACCGCGCGCAGGCCAGCCTTGGCAGAGGCAAACGCGGCATAGCCCGCGCCGCCGCGCAGGCTGGCAGTCGCACCGGTGAAGAAGATCGCGCCGCGACCATACGGCAGCATCACCCGCGCCGCCTCGCGACCGGCGAGGAAGCCCGCATAGCAGGCCATCTCCCACACCTTGCGGAACACGCGCTCCGTCGTATCGACCAGCGGCACATGGACGTTCGCGCCAATGTTGAAGATGCAGACCTCCAGCGGCGCCTCCGCATCGGCTTCGCGCAGGAAGGCGGAGATATCGTCCTCCTTGCGCGCATCGAGCGATCGGGCAAAGGCGCGTCCGCCCTCCGCCTCGATCGCGTGCACCAGCGGCGCCAGCTTCTCGCCGTTGCGACGGCCGGCAAACACCGTGAACCCCTCGGCGGCGAACCTGCGGGCGATCGCGCTGCCGATGAAGTCGCCGGCACCGATGACCGCCGCGGTGGCGTTCCTGCGTTCCAATTGACCCTCCTGTTTCAATGCGCGTCGCGCGGCGGCGCCGCGGACATGTTCACCTTGCGCATCAGTGGCACCATCATGGTCGCGATGGCGAAGCAGACGGCGACGACGAGAAATGCATCGGCGAAGGTCTGCGTCTGCGCCTCGCGCAACGTGAGCGACCACAGCACTTTCATCGCGGCGGCATGACCATGCAGAGCGTCCCCGCCATGCAATGCGGTTTCGTTCGACGCGACCTGCTGCACAAGCTTCGTCACAGCGGGATTGCTGCTGTTCAGATGCTCGGCGAGCCGCAGGAAATGCAGATTTGTCCGATTGTTCAGGACCGTCCCACACGCGGCAATGCCGATCGCGCCGCCCAGGTTGCGCATCAGGTTGAACAGACCCGATGCCAGCTTCAGGCGCTCCGGCGCCAGGCTGCCCAGGGTCAGCGTCACGGTCGGCGCCACGGCGAACTGCTGCGAGAAGCCGCGGAACGCCTGCGGCAGCAGCAGTTCGCGCCAGCCCCAGTCATGCGTAATCGGTGTAAAATTCCACATGCTGACGGCAAAGCACGCCAGGCCGAACATCATCAGCCAGCGCAGGTCAACGCGCCGCGCCAGTATCGTGTAGAACGGAATCGCGCAGACCTGGAACAGGCCGGTGGTGAATACCGCCTCACCGATTTGCAGGGCGCTGAAGCCGCGCACGAGCCCGAGGAACAGCGGCGTCAGGTAGATCGTCGCGAAGATGCCGATGCCGGTGACAAACGAGAAGAAGCAGCCCAGCGCGAAGTTGCGGCTTATGAGCGCACGCAGATCGACCACCGGCCGGCTGAAGGTCAGGCTGCGCCAGAGAAACACGATGCCGGCAACACCGGAGATCCACGCGGTTGTGCGGATGGTGTCGTCGCCGAACCAGTCCCAGCGCGGACCTTCCTCCAGCGTGTATTCCAGGCAGCCGAGGAACAGCGCCATCAGCACCATGCCGGAATAGTCGGCGCCGCGCAGCAGCGACAGGTCGGGTTTGTCGATCCGCACGAGCATCGGCACCACGACGGCGACGAAGATGCCGGGGATAAGGTTGATGAAGAACAGCCAGTGCCAGGAGTAATTGTCGGTGATCCAGCCGCCGATCGTCGGCCCCAAGGTCGGCGCCAGCGAGGAGATGCAGCCAATCGTCGCTGCCGCGATCACTCGCTGCTGGCCGTTGAAATAGACGAACGCGGTGGTGAACACGGTCGGGATCATCGAGCCGCCGAGAAAGCCCTGCATCGCGCGGAAGGCGATCATGCTCTCGATGTTCCATGCCCATCCGCACAGCAGGCTGGTAACGGTGAAGCCGGCGGCGGAGGCGCAGAACAGCCAGCGCGTGGACATCACCCGCGAAAGCCAGCCGGAGAGCGGGATCACCACGATCTCGGCGATCAGATAGCTGGTCTGCACCCATGCGGTCTCGTCGGGGCCGGCGGACAGCCCGCCGCCGATATCGGCGAGCGAGGCCGCGACGATCTGGATGTCG
>DATMND010000275.1:0-6546 GCA_035569235.1 Acetobacteraceae bacterium
GAGATGACCCAAGATGGATATTGGTCTCGGCCCCAGCCTCGCCACGTCCCGCGCCACCGCTCCCGTCGGCACCACACTTGAAAGCCGCTTCGCCGATCTCGACACACCGGTGCTGCTGACCGGCATCCAGGCGCTCGTCCGCGTGCTGCTGGAACAGGCCCGGCTCGATCGTTCCGCGGGGCTGAACACCGGCGGGCTGGTATCCGGCTATCGCGGGTCGCCGTTGGGCGGGCTGGATCAGGAAGTCTGGCGGCGCCAGACACTGCTGGAAGCCGCGAACATCCACTTTCAGCCGGGCGTCAACGAGGACCTGGCCGCGACGATGCTGTACGGCACGCAGCAGCTCGACGCGTTCCCCGGCAAGCGTGTCGATGGCGTGTTCGCCATGTGGTACGGCAAAGGCCCCGGCGTGGATCGCGCCGGCGATGCGCTGCACTGCGGCAACTTCATCGGCACCTCGGTGCATGGGGGCGTGCTGGCGGTGGCCGGCGATGACCATGGCGCGCATTCCTCGACCTATCCGCATCAGACCGAGCACGTCTTCCAGGGTGTGTTCATTCCTGTCCTGAACCCCTCGTCCGCCCAGGACATCGTCGATCTTGGGCTCGCCGGCATCGCGCTGTCGCGCTTCTCCGGCGTTTGGATCGCTTTGAAGACCACCGCCGAGACGGCCGAACAGGCGGCCACGCTCGTGATCCCCTCCGCCCGCGATTTCGTCACACCCGATTTTCCAATTCCGCCGCACGGACTGAATTTCGACCCGGGCCTGCGCTTCCCGGCCGATCGCGCCGAACTCGAACGCCGTGTGGTGCAGGAACGACTTCCCGCCGTGCTGGCCTGGGCGCGCGCCAACCGCCTCGATCGCCGCATATTCGGCAAAGACGATGCACCGATCGGCATCGTCACCGTCGGGCGCGCGCACGAGGACACGATGCACGCACTGCGCATGCTGGACCTCGAAGGCCACGCGCAAATCGCGCTCTACAAGGTGGCGATGACCTGGCCGCTGGAGACCATCGGCCTGCGCGACTTCGCCCGTGGCAAGCGCGCGCTGCTGGTGGTGGAAGAGAAGCGCAGCTTCGTCGAATCGCAGATCCGTGACGCGCTGTACAATCTGCCCGCAGGCGACCGGCCGGAGATAAGCGGCAAGACCGATCCATCCGGCGTGCCCCTTCTGTCGCCGCTGATGGAGTTGTCGCCGGAGGCGGTCGCAGCCGGCCTCGCCGCTTTCCTTCGTTCGACTGGACTGAACATCGCCGACCCGCCGGCGCCACGTATGCCGGAGCGACCGCCCGGGCTGCTGCGCCGCATTCCCGCGTTCTGTGCCGGCTGTCCTCACGGGACTTCGACGCGCCTGCCGGAAGGCAGCTTCGCCACCGCCGGCATCGGCTGTCATTTTATGGCAATGGATGACGGCGACCAGACCCGCACCTTCACGCAAATGGGCGGCGAGGGCGCGCCGTTCGTCGGCATGGCGCCGTTCACCGATACCCAGCACATGTTCGCCAATATCGGTGACGGCACCTACACGCATTCCGGCATCATGGCGATCCGTCAGGCCGTCGCCGCGAAGGCACGCATCACTTACAAAATCCTGTTCAACGACGCGGTAGCGATGACCGGCGGCCAGCCAGCCGAGGGCGGCTTTCCGGTCACGGCGATCGCCGCGCAGGTCGCCGCGGAAGGGATTTCCCGGATTGCCCTCGTGGCCGATGAAGAAGACCGCCTGCCGCCCGCATCGGCGTTACCCGCCGGGACCACGCGCCACACGCGGGCGCAACTGGACGCGGTGCAGCGGGAACTGCGCGAATACGAGGGCGTCTCGGTGCTGATCTACGACCAGGTCTGCGCCACGGAAAAGCGCCGCCGCCGCAAGCGGGGCAAGCTGCCGCAGGCGACGCAGAGCGTCGTGATCAACGAGCAGGTGTGCGAGAACTGCGGCGATTGCTCCACCCAATCTGGCTGCATCGCGATCGAGCCGGTGGAGACGTCGCTCGGCCGCAAGCGCCGCATCAATCCAACGAGCTGCAACGTCGATCTGTCGTGCCTGAAGGGCTTCTGTCCAAGTTTCGTCACCGTCGCCGGTCCGCCGAGCGCGCCGGACGCCGATCCGCACTGGCAGGCCCGCGAGGACGAGCTTGGCGCCGGGTTGCCGATTCCTAAGCTGCCTGCAACAGAAAGAGCGTGGCGTGCGCTGTTCGCGGGCATCGGCGGCGGGGGCATCGTCACGTCGGGCGCCATTCTCGCCATGGCGGCGCATCTGGAAGGCAAGAAGGTGCGCACACTCGATTTCACCGGGCTGGCGCAGAAGAACGGCACGGTGGTGGCGCATGTGCAGATCGCCGATGAGGAGTCGGCGCTTGATGTCGTGCGAATTCCGCTCGGCAAGGCCGATGTGATGATCGCCGCGGATCTTGCCGTCGCGGCCGGACCCGGCGTGCTGGAGCGCAACGCGCAATCCGCAGCGGTGATCGGCAATCTCGACATCGCCGCCACCGCTGCATTCAAACACGACGCGAATCTGCTGATCGACGCGGTGCTGCACCGGCGTACGATCGAGCGCGCGACCGACGCCACGACTTCCGTTTATCTCCACGCCGTGCGCCTGGCCGAGCGGCTGTTCGGCAACGCGCAGGCGATGAACACGCTGCTGCTCGGGCTGGCGTGGCAGCGTGGACTGGTGCCGGTCGGTCAGGCCGCGATCCTGCGCGCGATCGAACTGAACGGCGCGGCTGTTGCGATGAACCGCCGGGCGTTCCTGTGGGGGCGCATTCTCGCCGAACGTCCGGAACTGGCGGACGAGATTCTGGTGCATACGCTGGAGGCCCCGCCTGCCACGCTGGAGGCACTGATCGAGGCGCGCGCGGTCGCGTTGGTGGCGTATCAGAACGCTGGCCTGGCGGCGCGCTATCGGGGGTTGGTGAACGAGGTGGTTACGCGCGAGGCGCAGGTTTTCGGCGCTCCGGGTCGTCTGTCGCACGCCGCAGCCGATGGCCTGTATCGCGTGATGGCATACAAGGATGAATACGAGGTCGCGCGTCTCCATGCTGCTGCGACCTACGGCGAAAAACCGGTGTTCCATCTTTCGCCGCCGCTTCCGATCGGGATCGACCCGGCGACCGGCCGGCGACGTAAGATTGCGGTGCCTGGGTGGCTGGCATTGCCGCTGTTCCGCGTGCTGCGGCATGGCAAGCATCTGCGGGGCACTGCATTCGATCTGTTCGGCCGGCAGCACGAGCGGCGGATGGAGCGGGCGCTGATCGAGCAGTATATCGGCGATCTTCGATCGGCGTTGGCCGCGCTGCGACCTGATACGCTGGATGTCGCGGTGGCCATCGCGCAACTGCCCGACATGATTCGGGGCTTTGGGCCGGTGAAGGAAGCCAACCGAATGAAGGCGGCGGAGCAGCGTCGGTCGCTGCTGCCGCGTCTTGCCGACCGCGCGGTGCCGGTGGCAGTGGAATAGCGCGCCCAGCGCGAACTCGACGAGATATCGGAACCGTGCCTTTGGGCAGCCGTTGAAATGGTGGCGGAACGCCTTCACGCTAAGATGCAGCATTTAGGCCCTGAAGGCGAAGACTGGGATCCACTTACTGATCAGGATAAAGAAGCCTATCGACTGTGTATCGAGCATCTGACGGAGGTACCTGCCATGATATGGCTATCTCTCTATCGGACCCGCAACTACGTAGTAGCTCGGAGAGCCAAGGTTGGCAAACAGCCTGATTTTCACAATAAGCATTAACCGATCCGATATGGTCGTGTACTTTGTCGAGATGCGGTGGAGAATATCCGGCTCAGGTGGTTCTTCGGGTTCCAAGGTACCCCCAACAAAATAATTTGGGTCAAAGAAGCGCCCGAGAATTGAGCTGACTACCCAGGGAGCGATTCGGTCTCGTCGGTGTTCAGCTACGGCGTAGCACCATCCGATCTTAGCGAGCATTGCTGAGAAGTCAGCGACATCAAAGTGATGTACGGTATCAATACACGTTGCTCCAAGTTCCAACCTAAGTGGGCTGACCTCCGGTTTAGTAAAAATCCCGGCTTGCGCGATGAACGAATCCAACGCAGGGGGTAGGCCCAATAAGATTCTCGGAGGGAGTAACCTTGGCATTATTCCGGCGATTGGGATCTGGTCAAATGTCGCGTCGACGAATCTCTCCCCCTCCGCAGTGCCAATTCTGATCTTGACCGGCTTCCTGACAGTTTTGTGGCGTGATCTTGTCTTCGCGTACACGCGCATCGGGAGCAACATATCTTGAAGGCAAATCTCCTCGATTTTCTGCGTGCGTCTGGCACAGCTAGCGCAACTTGCGGCATTTATGTAATAAGGTCCGCTGAGTCCAAATGGGATAATGTGTTCTTTGGTCA
Source organism: Acetobacteraceae bacterium (assembly GCA_035569235.1). Classification (GTDB taxonomy): domain Bacteria; phylum Pseudomonadota; class Alphaproteobacteria; order Acetobacterales; family Acetobacteraceae; genus JAMXLO01. The sequence continues at coordinate 4,372 of DATMND010000275.1, forward strand.
GTCTCTCCGGCAGTTTTGGAATGGTTCCGCAGTAGATGCAGCGACCGAGTCCTGCATACGCATTGCCCAATCTTGCTGACATTTTATCCTCCAACCGTTAGCGAACAGGAAGGCAACGAGACCCAACGGCGCGACCCGATGGTTTATATTTGCTCGCTTGTGCAGATTCTCTCGTTTTCCAGCCAGGCTGAAGGTCGAACCGACCGAGGACTTTTACGCCGGAGAATAGCTAGCCGATTCGTCATCCTCGCGGCGACCCTTTGGGCTGACGCCGTACCAATGCCGCCGCGAGAAAGCGTCATTGGAATCTGGCGGTTGAACGTCAGTCGTCGATCGCCTGGTGGGCGTGCGTCCAGAAGTCCGCGATGACCGCAGGCAAAGCTGGCCCGGACATGAGACGCTGGGTCAGCAGGATGGCCACCACATCCTCGGCAGGAGCGGAACGCCAGGCCGTCGTGAAGCCGCCGATCCAGCCGTAACTGCCAGGCTCGGGGCCGAGGCCACCCGGCGTCGTGCTCACCGCAACGCCAAAGCCCCAGCCGTTGGTATCCCAGAAGCCGGGAAAGAACGGCGAGGCTGCCTTCTGCGCCGGCGTCAGATGGTCCGTTGTCATCAGCTCGATGCTCGGACGCGTCAGGATGCGGTTCGTGCCGTGGCGGCCGCCGCGCAGCATCATTCGGCCGAATGCGAGAAAATCGTCGGCGGTCGAAACCAGTCCGCCGCCACCGGACTGAAAGGTGGGAGGCCTTGACCATAGGCCGCCGCGGGCCCGGTCGTAGGCGACAAGCCGGCCGGTCTCGGCATCGGTCCGATAGCATGTCGCCAGCCGGTCGAGTTTGCCCTCGGGCACGCTGAACCCGGTATCCTTCATGCTCAGCGGGGCGAAGATCCGCTCGGCCAGGAAATCCCCAAAGGCCATACCGGCGGCGCGCTCGACCAGCACACCCAGAACGTCGGAGCCGGTGTGATACATCCACCGCTCGCCCGGCTGATGCATGAGCGGCAGGCCGCCCAGACGCCTGAGGAACTCGTCGGGGCCGAACGGCAACGGGTTCGGTCCCGGGGCAAGGCCGGCCTTCTCGATCGCGGCTTGGATCGGGTATTGCCCGGGCGGCGCCATCACCGCGCCGAACCCCAGGCGGAAGGTCAGCACGTCGCGCACCGTGATCGGACGATTGGCCGGCACCGTGTCGCCCAGCGGTCCCTCGAGGGAGCGCAGGACCCTGCGGCCGGCCAGTTCCGGCAGCAGCCGGTCGACCGGATCGTCCAGCCGAAGCTTCTCCTCCTCGACGAGGATCATGGCGGCTGCGGCAGTCACCGGCTTGGTCATCGAGGCGATGCGGAAGATGCTGTCGCGCCGCATCGGCGTGCCGGTGTCTAGGTCCTGCACGCCGAATGCCATGGCATGGACCTCATCGTGGCGGGCGAGCAACGCGACAAGGCCGGCGAGCTCGCCACGCTCGACATGACCGCGCATGGTGTCGGACAAGTGTGCGAGTCGTGTCCGGGAGAATCCACCAGATTGAGCCATGCGATCACTCCTGTCCGGCCTACAGCGCAATCTTGCGCTGCGCCGGTGTTACCCCTCCCCCAACCCCCTCCCGCAAGGGGAGGGGGAGAATCTACGCTCCGTCTTTGCCTTTTGTCCGATGCCTATAGCGCGCGCACGAGCCGGTGGTGTTTGCGGCCGGCCGACAGCTTGATCGCATCGTCGTGCAGGTCCGCCACGGTCACAGTAAGCCCCTCGTCCTGCACGGGCACGTCGTTGATGCGGGCCCCGCCGCCGCGGATCAGCCGCCTTGCCTCGCCGTTGCTCCCGGCAAGGCCCGCCAAGGCGAACAGGCGAAATGCCGGAATACCCGCCGCGAGGTCGCCGCGCGACACCTCGACGCTGGGCAGCGTGTCGGTCGCCTCACCCTCCTCGAATGCAAGCCGCGCGGTCTCCGCGGCGCCCGCGGCCTCCTCCGCACCGTGCGCCAGGCGGGTCGCCTCGGTTGCCAGCACCTTCTTTGCCTCGTTGATCTCCGCCCCGCCAAGCTTCTCCAGGCGGGCGATCTCGGGCAGCTTCAGGTCGGTGAACAGGCGCAGGAAGCGGCCGACATCGGCATCCTCGGTGTTGCGCCAGAACTGCCAGTAATCGTACGGCGACAGCCGGTCGCGCGTCAGCCACACCGC
>DATMND010000276.1:0-2953 GCA_035569235.1 Acetobacteraceae bacterium
GGGCAGTATTCTGTTGACTCGCCGCCGTCACATTGCCCATAATCCCTATGTGGATGATATGTATTAGGGAGGCACGGCATGGCAAGCCCGTCTATCACGGTCGTCGGCGCGGGGTTCAGCGGCACACTGCTGTCGCTGCACCTGTTGCGGCAGTGCCCGGCAGGCACGCATATCCGCCTGATTGAGCGCAACCGGCAGTTCGGACCGGGGCGGGCCTATGCGACCGATAACCCCAACCACCTGCTCAACGTACCGGCCGGCCGAATGAGCGCGTTTCCGGATCAGCCGACGCACTTCCTGGACTGGCTGCATTCCCGGCCGATGTACGAGTTGGACGGTGTCATGCCCGATGGCGGCAGCTTTGTCCCACGCCGGCTGTTCGGTCGCTACATCCGCCAGCAGCTCCATGATGCGTTGCGCCAGCAATCGTCCGTTCATCTGGAGCTGCTTCATGGCAGTGTCGCTTGCATCACGCAGGAGCCGCGGAACCTGCGCCTGCACATCGAGGGCGGCCACGAGATCGCGACGGATATTGCGGTGCTGGCGCTCGGCAATTTCACGCCAGAGCCGATTCCGGTCGCCGACAGCATGTTCTACGATCCGGCGCTCTATTGTCCCGATCCTTGGTCGCCGAGCGCGTTTGCCGGGCTGGATCGCGCTGCACCGGTCCTGTTGATCGGTGCCGGCCTCACGATGGTGGACGCGGTGATCTCGCTGCTCGATCAGGGGCATGTCGGGCCGATCCACGCGGTCTCGCGAAGGGGGCTGCTGCCGCGCTGTCACACCTCGGTTGTCGCCACGCCGCGCGGGCCCATCGCCTACCCAAGCGGATTGCGCGCGTTGACCCGCTTCCTGCGCGAGCAGGCTGAGCAGGCATTGGCCGCCGGCGGCACATGGCAAGCGGTGATCGACGAGTTGCGTCCGGTCACCCAGGAAATCTGGGCGACCCTATCGGCGGACGATCGCCGGCGCTTCCTGCGGCATCTGCGCACGTGGTGGGACGTGCATCGCCACCGCATCGCCGCACCGGTTGCGGCACGGATCGAAGCGGCCCGGGCGAGCGGGCAACTGCACGTCCATGCCGGCCGGCTGCGCGGCTACGAAAACGCCGACGGCAAGATGACGGTGCGGTTCCGTCTCCGCGGCAGCGACGATGTCGCCACACTGCGTGTCGCGCGGGTGGTGAACTGTTCCGGGCCCGCCACTGACTACCGCCGCGTCGCTGATCCACTGGTGCGTTCGCTGTTGATCGAGGGGATCGGACGACCTGATCCGTCGCAGCTTGGGCTGGATGTGTCCGACCGCTGTGCGCTGCGCAGCCGCAGCGGGGTCGCGTCGCGTCGGCTGTTTGCCGTCGGTCCGGTCACCAAGGGCGCATTCTGGGAAATGACGGCGGTGCCCGACATACGCCGGCAATGCGAGGAACTGGGCCAGGGCTTGGCGCGTCTGGTGGCTTCGGCATCGCAGCCAACCGCACGGCAAGTTGTCGCCCACGCGGTTGCCTGAGAGACGGTGCCGCCGCCCGAATACAGGCGACGGCGATCGACTGTGCTGTCACCGCCCAGCGGTGCGAATGATATGCTCGGCTGAAGGCCTCTGAGTTCATGGCGTCGCAGACCTCGTGACTGCCGGCAGCCGACGCGAGAGACACCAGCCCTCGCTATGCAGCCAACACGTCCGGCCCTGTGCATGATGATCGCGGCGCAGCGACTGCACCGCGCGTCCCCAATCCTGAGCAAGCGCCGCCGCGAGCCTGCGGCTGATGTCCGGATCGCGCGCACCGCGGAAGTCAATGAACCCGACCTTGCAGAGAAAGCGCGCCGCAAAGCTATCCTCGGCCTCACGAGTCACCAGCAACATCCCCCCGTGCCGGGTCGCTGTCATTGGAAACAGGAGGCGGCCGCCCAGCTTGAGAGAATCAAGCCATGACGATAGCGGGTGGGTTGCACCGGCGCTTGCAATGATGAGGTCAACAGGATCGAAGGAGAGGTTTGCCCCGTCCGCATTGCTGATCGTGATCTGCGGCCACGGCATCAGCGCGGCACGCGCCTTCTCCGCTAGGTCCGGATCGATCTCGATCGCGGTGATCTTTCCCATCTGCCCGACGAGTTCGGCCACGACCGCAGTGTAATAGCCGGTGCCGCAGCCGAGATGCAGGGCTTGCTCGCCGACTGCAACGTCGAGCTGGTCGAGCAAAAAGGCCCATAGGCTCGGTTGGCCATTGTTGATCTGGCGCCTCTCATCGAGTGCGATCAGCACGTCATGGTAGACCGTGCGTGGGTCGCCATCTTCCGTCGTCCAGTATTCCGCCATGTCCATCGGGCTTCGGACCCGCCACGGGCCCGCTCCGACGAAGCGTTCGCGTGGCACGGCTGCGAACGCTGTGAACACTGCTCGCGAGCGGATGTGGGCCGTGAAGCGCAACTCCTCCGCGTAGGAGCGCCGCGCGGCTTCGATTGGATCTGTCAGCTGATCGTTCATTGGCGCGGTCTCATGACGCTTCCCGGCGGCGCACCGGCCAGCTTGTTGGTTTTACGGAACTCGACGGCGAGCTCGTCACGATCCGGACCGGTCGGCCCGCACACAACGTGGAACTGGCGATGATCGCGGACATGGCAAGCCAGGTCGTTCCAGGGCCGGTCGTCAGTCATGGCCCTTCGACGGTGAAGAAGCCGCGGTCATAGTCGGCGACGATGAGGAAGAACGGCTGGGATGGAGGGGGGTTGTCGTTGTCGGGCATGGCCGGGATTCTACCGCGTCCGCAATGGTAGCCGCTAGCGTTCGCATGACCCACAGAGCAGATTGGCCGCCGCTTCGCTTGACATCCGATCGCCGCCTGAGATGCTCGTGGCCACACCGGGGTGCCTTCCCACAGAGGGCTGAGATCACACCCGCCGAACCTGCTCTGGGTCATGCCAGCGAAGGGAGATGCCAAAATGCGGATCGTCGTGGT
>DATMND010000277.1:0-3595 GCA_035569235.1 Acetobacteraceae bacterium
TCGCACGCAGTACGGCCATGGCGACGTCGAAGCGGGCTTCAAGGAGGCCGACGTTGTCATCGAACGGTCCTTCAAGACCGAGCAGACGCACCAAGGCTACATCGAGCCCCACGCCTGCGTTGCCAGCGTCAATCCCGACGGGACCTGCGAGATGTGGGTCTGCACTCAGGGCCATTTCGTCTATCGCCAGCAATGTGCCGAACTGCTCGGTCTCGATGTCTCGAAGCTGCGCGTTACCTCATCGGAGATCGGCGGTGGCTTCGGCGGCAAGACGCATATCTGGGCGGAGCCAATCGCGCTGGCGCTGTCGCGCAAGGCAGGCCGGCCGGTCAAACTCGTCATGTCGCGTGAGGAAGTCTTTCGCGCCTCGGGCCCGACCAGTGCCACCTCGATCGATGTCAAGATCGGCGCCCGGAATGACGGCACCATCACCGCGGCTTCGGCAACGCTGCGCTATTCCTGCGGCCCCTACACGGGCCCGTGGGCCATGCTCGGCGCGATGACCTCGTTTGCCTGCTACGACCTGAAGAACGTGAAGACGGTCGGTTATGAGGTACTGGTCAATCGGCCGAAGACCGCGGCCTATCGCGCGCCATCCGCGCCGATGGCCGCCTTCGCGGTGGAAAGCGTCATCGATGAGCTGGCGCAGAAAATCGGCATCAACCCGGTTGTGTTCCGCATCAAAAACGCTGCCAAGGAAGGCACCAAATCGTCCTACGGTCCCGTCTACGGCCCGATCGGCATCGGACCCACGTTGCACGCGGCGCAGCAGCATCCGCACATGAAGGCGCCACTTGGCAAGTACCAGGGGCGCGGCATGGCCTGTGGTTTCTGGTTCAACTTCGGCGGCCAGACCTGCACCGACCTCAACGTCGGCTCCGATGGCACCGTGACGCTGACTGTCGGCACGGTGGACGTGGGCGGTTCGCGCGCCTCGCTGTCGCTGGTGGCGGCGGAGGAACTGGGCATCCCCTATGCGCAGGTGCAGACGGTGGTCGCCGATACCGGGAGCCTGGGCTACAACGACATGACCGACGGAAGCCGCGGCACCTTCTCCTCCTCGATGGCGACGATCTCGGCCGCCCGCAACGCCATCCATGTCCTGCGGGAACGCGCGGCCAAAATGTGGGATATTCCGCTCGACGATGTCGTCTGGCGGGACGGCCAGGCCAGGGCCGATGGGGCGAAGCACGGCAATCTTTCCCCGTTGTCGGTCAAGGACATCGCGGCGATGGCCGCCAAGACGGGCGGACCGATCGCCGGCCACAGTGAGCTGGTCGCCGATGGCGCCGGCGTCTCGTTTGCCACCCACATTTGCGACGTTGAAGTGGATCCGGAGACCGGTGCGACCAAGGTGCTGCGCTACACGGTCGTGCAGGACGCGGGAAAGGCGGTGCATCCGTCCTATGTGGAGGGGCAGTACCAAGGCGGCGCCGCGCAGGGCATCGGCTGGGCGCTGAATGAGGAGTACGTCTACGGTGAGGACGGACGCCTGCAGAACCCAGGCTTCCTCGATTACCGCGTCCCGGTTTGCTCGGACCTGCCGATGATCGGCACGCAGATTCTCGAGATCCCCAATCCGAATCATCCCTATGGGGTGCGTGGCGTGGGCGAAACCTCGATCGTGCCGCCGCTGGCAGCAGTCGCGAATGCCGTGTCGAATGCGGTCGGCGTTCGCATGACGCATATTCCTATGTCGCCACCACGCATCCTAGCGGCACTGGAGGCTGACCGGCGGTCCCACTAATGGTTGAGGTGACGCTCTGGGGGGCGCTCGGCGCGGCCGCTGGAGGCAAGGAGAAGCTCGAAGTCGAGGCAAAAGATATCCGGGAGCTGTTCCGCAAACTGGCGGAGCAGCATCCTGCGCTCGGGCCCTTCATCGAGCGTGGTATCGCCGTCTCTGTCGATGGTGTAATTTATCGCGACACTTGGTCCAAGGAACTTCCGAAGGACGCCGCAATCTACTTGCTCCCGCGCCTCGCCGGCGGATAGGCGAGGGTGCACAGTTCGCTAGTGTAGGCGCGGATAGCCCAGTGCGACGGCCTCGCCCGCGTAGCGGCAGGGAATCCCATAGTGGACCTGGTCGGGCGGCACGACGTCCAGCAGCAGCATTCACGGCGGCCAGAAACCCAACTTCACCGAAGATATGCACGCGCACGGGGACCTCGATGTGCGCATCATGGGGTTGAGCGGTGAGATCACCGTGAACCGGGATGGCGGGTCAACAACGTTCCGGGCCGGCGACCATTGCGAGATTCCAGGAGACTGCCAGATGCCACCAAGGTCGGGCGGGAAGGCGTCGCTTATATCGTCGGCAAGGTCGGTCGCCGGGTCGCCGCCAACTGAGCTGTCGCGGGCGCGTGCTGGTCACGCGCCCGTGATTGTCCGGACCGAACAAGCGAGCTGCGGAAGTGATGCGCCCGGAGACCGACCACCTCGGAGGTCGGAACGAGGGCGCGCTACTGCCCCGCAGGTTGAGCGCGGGTCCAAACTGAGCTGAACTCGGACACCGAGAATGTTCCGCCAGGAGGGTCGCTTTGCGCGGCGTCTTGGACGCCCGCGATGGAACCGCCCACACGAGGCTCAGAAGGAGGAACTGTCATGCCGTTCTACCAAAAAGGCGACGTCCGCATCCGCTATGAGGAAACCGGCTCCGGTTTTCCGCTCCTGGTCACCCCGGGAGGCGGTTTGAACTCGCGGATCAGCAACTGGTCGACCGCGGTGATCAACGCGATGGAGGCGTTCAAGAACGACTTCCGCTGCATCACCATGGACCAGCGCAACGCCAACGGCGGCGAGTCAACCGGCCCCGTGCCGGTCGATAATCCGTGGGATGCGTTCGCCGATGACCAGCTTGGGCTGATGGATCACCTTGGCATCCGCGAATTCTTCTTCATGGGCTACTGCATCGGCGGGTGCTTCGCTGGGAAGCTGCTGCAGCGGGCGCCCGATCGCGTCCTCGCCGCTGTCTTTTGCCAAACCGTCGGCCATCGGCCGGAAAACCCGACAGTCATGTATCGACACAGCAAGGATAACTGGGAACCCGACTTCCTGAAGCGGCGGCCCGACGTGTCGTCGGACACGATCGAGCAATATTTCCACAACCTGTACGCGGTTCAGCCCGATTTCCTGTACAGCGTGCCACGCGATTTCATCAGGAACTGTCGAACGCCGATGCTGGTGCTTCCAGATGACGTACCAGGGCACCCGTTGCAGACCTCGATCGATGTCGCCTCACTGGCGCCGAACGCCGAGATCACGGTCTATCCGTGGAAGGAGCCGGAGGAACTGAGACAACGCACGATCGACCAGGTGCGGCGCTTCCTCAAGGCGCACATCCCAATGCGCGCCGCCGCGCAATAGGAGAGCAAGCTCGGTTCCAGAAGTCGGGCCGGAACTTTCGGCGCGCAGCGTGGTTCCTCCGGAACCGCGCTCCTGCCGTTGTGTAACACATAGTGTTGCACGATATCTTATATTGCGCCATTCGCGTCGCGGCCCTGCGACGGGCGGTTTTGAAGGCGAGATATGGGCCATCGCGGGATATCATCAGAAGGGGAGATCGTCCAACGGCGGTTCACCAAAGTACGGTCCGTCA
>DATMND010000278.1:0-13610 GCA_035569235.1 Acetobacteraceae bacterium
GCTCCGGCGAGAGTGCGCTGTGTGATCGTGTCGCCGCCGCCAACCAGGCCGGGCGCGAACCATGCCAACGACCCGACAGCGGTACCGATCAATCCCGCGCGCAGCTCTACGGGCCATAAGCAGAGCCGGTCCGCAGCCGCCATCGTTCCAAGCAATACGCGATTGTAAGCGATGGCTACGAGTCCGGCGACGACTCCCAATACGAAGTAGAGCGGCCTGATTTCAGCGCCAGCATAGGCGAGTGCTCCAACATGAAAGTCCGGCAACTCACCAAGAATGCTACGTGACACCGCGATGGCAGTCGCTGATGCACCGAGAGCCACAATTGCGATCCGAAGCTCGAACTGTCGCACCAGCTCTTCCAGCACGAACACCGTGCCTGCCATCGGTGCATTGAAGGCGGTGGCCAGTCCGGCCCCCGCGCCAGCCGCAAGCAGCACTCTGCAGTCGACCCAGTCGCGACGGAACATCCGCCCGATACTGTTTGCAATGCTCGCACTCATCTGCACGCTCGGGCCTTCACGGCCTAGTGCCAGTCCGGAACCGATAGCGAGCACGCCGCCGATGAACTTCACCGGTACCAATCGAATCGGCGCTGGTTTCAAGGTGCCGTTCAACACGGCCTCGACGTGCGGGATTCCGCTCCCTGCTGCGTGTGGCGAGTACCGCAGAACGAGCCAAGCGGCCAGGGCGGTGGCGGTTGCACACACCACTATAACCAACAGAAACCCCACAAATCTGTAGCCATGTGCTGCGGCGATGAGGGCGTCGCGGATCCTGTCCGCCTGACCAAGCGAGAGCCGGAATATCGCACCGACCGTGCCCGCAGCCGCACCCACGACGGGTCCCAGCAGGGCGAGCGCCATCAGGCTGTTGTGGCCAACTTCGGCATCGTCGGTAGGATCCGGTTCTTGCGGCATCGATCCGCCCTATCAGACAAGCTGGCCGCCGCGCAACTCAACCGAGAGCGACAAGCGATTTTCCCCGTCGAGTACCGTCATGGCAGAATGTAGCCCCCATAGTTGGCTACATTCATCGTGGTCCTGGTCGTAACTTGGTAGCGCCAACTATGCAGCCGGCACGCGACAACCTTGCCTGCGAGATTCCCTGTACCCAACGACGCGCCCGCGTGTGCGGGGATGACGACAGCGGAGCGAAGTGTCACCGTCAAGCGAGTAATTTGTTTCGTCTCAGGGCCTACCCCGTCCGCTTTACATTCCAGAACAGTGCGAACCCGTTCAGCACCCCCGAAAGCTGCGTCGAATAGGCGGTCGCCTGCAGATACTGGCCGAGCGGCAGGTAAGGCAGAAACTGAAACGCCTCGGCCTGGATGTCGCGCGCCACGCCCTGCTGGGCAGCAAGGTCGGGCGCATCGAACCAGTCCTGGCGCAGCGCCTCCAGCCTGGGATCGTCAGGCCAGCCGATCCAGGCATTCGCGCCATTTGTGCGGAGCGCCAGCTGGCCCGCCGGATTGATCATGTCGGTGCCAGCCCAGGCGGTGCAGAAACAGCTCCAGCCGCCCTGCTCCACCGGGTCCTTCTTCACCCGCCGCTGGTTGACCGTGCCCCAGTCGAGCGCCTGATAGTCCACGTTGAGCCCCGCCTTCTGAAGCATGTCGGCGCAGACATCCGACATCGCCTTCAGCACCGGGAAGTCGGTGGCAGCGAGCAGCACCACCCGCTCCCCCTTGTAGCCGGCGGCAGCCAGCTCCGCCTTCACCTTGGCGTAGTCGCGCGGCCCCGTCAGTGCCGCGATGCCGACATCGCTCGCCATCGGCGTGCCCGGGCAGAAGAAGGCCGAAGGCACGTGCCACATTGACGGATCGTCGGTCGCCACCGCGGTCATGAAATCGGCCTGATCGACCGCACCCAGCAGCGCGCGCCGGATCGCCGCGTTGTCGAACGGGGGCTGCAGGAAGTTGAACCGCATCATCGCGCACTGGCCGGATGGGTCCTGCACCGCCACCTTCAGGTTCTTCGCCCTTCGCAGCAACGGCAGCAGGTCGGCGGTGGCATAGTCCCACCAGTCCTGCTCGCCGTTCTGCAGCGCGCTGGCGGCGGTGGAGGCGTCGGGGATCGTGGTCCACTCCACCCGGTCGAAGTTCACCACCTTCGGCCCCGCGGTCCAGTCGGGCGTTCCCTCGGGGCGCGGCACATAGTCGGGAAACCGCTCATAGACGGCGCGCGCCCCAGGCACCCGCTCGCTGGACACGAACCGGTAAGGCCCGCTGCCGATGATTTCGGTGACCTGGGTGAAGGCGTCGGTCCGGGCAAGCCGCTCCGGCATCATCGCGCACATGAGCGACGGCGACTTGCCCAGCGCGTCGGGCAGCAGCGGGAACGGCTTCTTCAGGCGGAACTCGATCGTCTTGTCGTCGGGGGCGGACAACTCATGGGTGGCCGCGAGCAGAGCCTGGCCGAACGCATCCCGCTTCCCCCAGCGCTGCACCGATGCCACACAGTCGCGTGCCAGAACGCGCTCTCCGTCCTGCCATTTCAGCCCGTCGCGCAGCGTCAGCTTCCATTGCCTGCCGTCGTTTCCCACGACATGCCCAGCGACCATCTGCGGCGAGGCCCGGTAGGCGCTGTCCTGGCCGTAGAGCGTGTCGAACACTATGAAGGCGTGGTTCCGCGTGACGTAGGCGGTGGTCCATACCGGATCCAGCACGGTCAGGTCGGACTGTGGAATGAATTTCAATACGCGGCTGCCCTGGGCCCGCGCGACCGCGGGAAGCGCCAGGGTCGCGGCCGATCCGGCCAGGAATTCACGTCGTCGCATGCGGGGTCTCTCGAAGGCTTGGTCGATGGCGCGGCCTTCTATACTGACGGCCCATCACTGACCACTGACCGCGCCATGCACGCCCTGCTGCTCCGTCTTGCAACCCAGCTTCCGCCGCCCGCACGGCGCATCGCCACTCCCGCGCGCATCTCCACGCTGGTGCAGTTCCTGATGTTCGGCACCGTCGGTGCGGTCGGTTTCGTGGCGGACACCGCAACGGTCTATTCGCTGCGCCACTCGCTTGGGCTCTACGGCGCCGGCGCAGTCGCCTATGGGGTGGCGGCCAGCGTCAGCTGGATCCTCAACCGGCTATGGACCTTTCGCGGCAAGGGGAGCGGACCAGCCCATCAGCAGTGGGCACGCTTCCTGCTGGTCAATCTGGGAGGCTTCGTGCTGAACCGCGGCACCTATGCGGTGCTGGTCACGTTCGTGCCGCTCTGCGCCGCCGAGCCGGTCTGGGCGGTGGCCGCCGGCGCGATCGCCGGCATGTTCCTGAATTTCAGTCTCTCGCGCTCGATGGTGTTCCGCTGACCGGCCAGGTGGTTACAATCGCAGACGCGGCCTTGCGCGGGGCGATACAAAGCCATGCGTCGTTCGTGCCGCCTATTAAGCGTCGATCAACCATTAGAGCCAATATTGCACCGGAAAGTTTCGTGTAGCGCGCCAAAACAACGCGGAGTTATTGGACCGACGACGTCTATAGGGCGGCGGCCATGTTCCAGGTTGGCGGCACTATCATCAATCAGGCGCTGTTGTTATCGGCCGATCGGGCCATCGCGCCGATTTCCTATTTCGAACCCTCGCGCCGGCCGATCAGCGGCTGGCGCCGTTCGGCCAAGCGGCTGACCGATATCGCTATCGCATCGTTGCTGCTGGCGGTGCTTTCCCCGACAATGCTCATCGCAGCTCTGGCGATCCGCCTGGAAAGCTCCGGGCCCATCCTGTTCCGACAGCGTCGCATCGGTTTCGCCAATATCGGCTTCGATATGTTGAAATTTCGTACGATGCATCGTTGTGCGCCCGACCAAGGCAGGCTCCGGCAGACAACGCGGGGCGATCCGAGGGTCACGCGCGTCGGCGCCGTATTGCGGCACGCTTCGCTGGACGAACTGCCGCAACTGTTCAACGTGCTGCGCGGCGATATGTCGATTGTCGGGCCACGACCGCATGCACCTGGCACCTGCGCCGGCGGCTTGCCGTTCGAAATGGTCACGCCGCGCTATGCCGCACGTCATCGCGTACTGCCGGGCATGACGGGCCTCGCGCAGGTCCGTGGCTGGCGGGGCGAGACCGAGACCAAGGAGAAACTGCTGCGGCGCGTCGAGGCGGATCTGGAATACATCGAAAATTGGTCCCTCTGGCTTGACTTCGCGATAATGGCGCGGACGGCGGTGGCGATTCTCGCCATGCGCAACGCCTACTGAGCGGAGGCGCCACGAGGTGCACCGATCTCAGGCAACCGGCGTATCCTGCCATCCCGGCGATACGCCCGGACGCTTGAGCATGCGTCACATCGCAGGCGCGTCCGGTGCGCCGGACGGCTGCTATGATGCCGATGTGGTGATCCTGTCGCTCGACCGGCCGGAGGAAACCGAGGCAGCGATCCGTTCGGCGCTCGCACAGGTTGGTGTGTCGCGCCATGTGTTCATCGTGGATCAAGGTTCGCAGCCGCAGACTCTGGCGCGCCTTGCCGCTGTCGTTGCGCCGCACAAGGATGCCACACTGGTGGTGCTCGGCTGCAACCTTGGCGTGGCCGGTGGCCGAAATCGTGGCGCCGACCTAGGGCACGGCCGCATCATCGCGGGGCTCGACAATGATGCGGAGTTTGCCGAGGCGTGGACGCTTGCTCGTGCTGTTGCTGCCCTGGACTGCGATCCGACCGTTGCCGCCATCGGATGTCGAATTGTCTTGCATGCGACCGGTGCGGACGACCTCTCTTCCTGGGGTTATCCGGTCAGCCTGCTGGAGCGTTCCGGTGAAACGTTCGATGCGGTGACGTTCGTGGGTGCCGGGCACGCCATTCGCCGCGCCGCCTGGGATGCCTGCGGCGGCTACGACGAGGCGCTGTTCTTTTGCTGGGAGGAATTCGATTTCTGTCTGCGGGCCATAGCACAGGGCTGGCGGATTCGGTACCGCGGCGATATCGCAATCCGCCACAAGGTCAGTCCGGAGCAACGCTTCGCCTGGTCCGGGACGCGCTGGTTCTATTTCGTGCGCAACCGGCTCTACATCGCCCGAAAGTGGGGTTATTCCTGGCCGTCGCTGGCACCGCGTATCGTCGGATACCTGCTGAAGGGCGCCCGCAATGCCGCGCTCCGTCAGACGCTGCTTGCGCTTTACGCCGCGGTCGGCCTGTCGGCTCGTGTTGAGCAACGGCACCTGTCCGCAAGCGCGCTCGCCTATTTGCGAGCAGCCGATGCCGCGCATCGCGGATCGCTGCTGCTGCGGCTGCAACATGAAGTGTTGGCAATATTGCCACGCCCGCCGCAAAGGGCATTCCATCTGGAGGTGTACCGGGAGGTGCCCCCGAAGGTCGAATGCTCGCCGACCCCGCCGGGACGTTCGCTGGAATCGCCGCTGTGCTTCATGAGCGCGTGGGGCCATGGCAGCCGCTCCGCGTGCAGGATGCGCGGTATTTTCTCCCCTTCCCCTTGCGGGAGGGGGTAGGGGGAGGGGTAGCGTGGTGCACCCCTCCCCCTACCCCCTCCCGCAAGGGGAAGGGGAGGACCAGGACAGGGCACTGAATATAACCTCGTGGGGAAGAGCACATGGGACGCAGGTTCGCCAACATCCTCGAAACGGTCGGCAACACGCCCGTCGTCAGGGTCAACAAGCTGGCGCCGCCCGGTGTGAACCTTTACGTGAAGATCGAAGCCTTCAATCCACTGGGGTCAGTGAAGGACCGCCTGGCCCTTGGCGTGATCGAGGATGCCGAACGCCGCGGCACGCTGAAGCCGGGCCAGACGGTGGTGGAGGCAACCAGCGGCAATACCGGCATCGGGTTGGCGATGGTCTGCGCTGCGAAGGGCTATCCGCTCGTCGTCACCATGGCCGAATCCTTCAGCGTCGAGCGCCGCAGGCTGATGCGCTTCCTCGGCGCCCAGGTCGTGCTGACACCCGCCTCGGAACGCGGCATGGGCATGGTGAACAAGTGCTATGAGCTGGCTGCGGCGCACGGCTGGTTCCTGCCGCGGCAGTTCGAGAACGAGGCGAACGCCGACTTCCACTCGCGCACCACGGCGCGTGAGATCGTCGAGGATTTTAAGGACACCCAGCTCGACTACTGGGTCACCGGCTACGGCACCGGGGGCACCTTGAAGGGCGTGGCGCGCGTGCTGGCGAAGGAAATGCCCAACACCAAGGTCATCGTCTGCGAGCCGGCCGATGCGGCGATGCTCACCAGCGGCACCGGCCAGCAGCGCAAGGAGGACGGTTCGCCAGCGGCGGCGCATCCCGCGTTCAAGCCGCATCCGATGCAGGGCTGGGCGCCGGACTTCATCCCCAAGCTGCTCGGCGATGTCGTCGAGGCTGGCCAGATCCACAAGATTCTCCGCATCGCCGGCCCGGACGCGCTGCGCTGCTCGCGCGATCTGGCGCAAAAGGAAGGAATCTTCGTCGGCATCACCGCCGGCGGAACGCTCGCTGGCGCACTGCAGATCTGCGCCGAGGCGCCGAAGGGAGCGAACATCCTGGCGATGATGCCCGACACCGGCGAGCGCTACCTCAGCACGCCGCTGTTCGCCGACATTCCGGCCGACATGACGGAGGAGGAGCAGAAGATCTCCCGCTCAACGCCGGGCTTCCACATGCCGCAGGCATCGTGAGGACCTGACGCGTGCTGCGCCTGTCAGTGCTTGACCAATCGACGGTTGTGACGGGGCGCTCGCCGGACACCTCGATCCGCGAAAGCCTGGCGCTGGCGAAGCATTGCGAGGCGCTGGGCTATTACCGGTACTGGTGTGCCGAGCATCACAACTCGGCGAGCCAGGCGGGCACCGCGCCAGAAATCCTGATCAGTGCGATCGCCGCGACGACCACGCGCATCCGCGTCGGTTCGGCAGGGGTCATGCTGCCGCATTACTCCAGCCTCAAGGTGGCCGAACAGTTCCGCCTGCTGGAGGCGATCGCGCCGGGACGGATAGATCTGGGGCTAGGCCGTGCGCCCGGATCGGACGGGCGCACCGCCTTCGCGCTCAACCCGCTGGCTGAAACCGCCGCCGATCATTTCCCGGCCCAGGTGCGCGACCTGCTTGCCTGGCTGGCGGGCGAAAAACTGGTCGAGGGCCATCCGTTCCGCGACATCATCGCCCAGCCGGGCGGCCCGACCGTGCCCGAGGTGTGGATCCTCGGCAGTTCGGACTACGGGCCGCAGGTGGCGGCGTATTTCGGCCTGCCGTTCTGCTTCGCGCATTTCATCACCGACGGGCGCGGCGTCGATCCGGCGATGGCGATCTACCGCGATGGCTATCGACCGAGCGAACGCCACCCCACGCCGTACGCCGGGCTTTGCGTCTGGGCGATGGCGGCGGAGACCGAGGCGGGGGCGGCGCGGTTGTTCTCCTCACGCGAGATGTGGCGGCTGGGGCGTGACCGCGGTGTGTATGCGGCACTTCCATCGCCTGAGGAGGCCGCCAGTTACTCTTATTCCGAGAGCGAATTACTACGCATCGAACGGCTGCGGTCACGCGCACTGCATGGCACGCCTTCAGTGGTGGGCGAGAAGCTACGCGCCCTGGCGGCGGAGCATGGCGTGGAGGAGATCGCCATCCTGACCACGCTGCACGACCCGGAGGCACGCCGGCGCTCCTACACGCTGCTGGCCGAGGAATTTCGGCTGCAGACACAGGTTCCATTGGCCGCCGAATAGAGGAGAAACCGCATGCCCCAGTTCCTGGTCACCCTGTATGACGGCATCGATGCCGAGGCCCCATCGCGCCGGCAGGCTGCGCGGCCGGCCCATCTTGATGGGCTGACTGGCAACGTTGCCGCAGGAAAGCTCGTGTTCGGCGGGCCGATCTGCGACGATGCGCAGATGCCGATCGGGTCGTTTCTGTTGGCGGAATGCGCCGATCGTGCCGAGCTTGATTCGCTGATCGCCAACGATCCATACACCAGGGCGAATGTCTGGCAGAGGGTGGATGTGAAGCCGGTGCGCCTCGTGGTTCAGGACGGCAAGATCACGCCATAACGGAGCAAGCGAGCGCCACGATCCGGTCCCCGGCGGTTCGGCAACGTCCGCCCGGCCGTTCCTGTCGCCTTTTTTCGCGATTTCTGGGGCTGGTCGGTCACGATTTTGATAATTGTCTTGCAGTTTCGTTAGGGAACGGTTGAAGATAGATGACAGCAACGGCTGAGATCGCCGGCAAACTGCGGAGAAGTCCCCAGACGCATTCACAGATGCGGGGAGGGAATAGATTTCGTGGGCAGCTTGGACCTCTGGGTATTCCACCTGATCAATGGATGGTCGGGGTATCCGCTGTTCGATTGGATTGCGGGGTTCGCTGACCGGATTGTACTCGTCAAAGCCGGTATACTTGTGTCCATCTACTGGTGGTTTTGGTTTTCCCCGATCTCGCGCGATGATCGTCGACGGGTCGTGATATCGGCACTGCTCGGGACGATAGTGGCGTTGTTTGTCGCGCGCGCCCTTGCCGGCGTTCTGCCCTTCCGTGCCCGTCCGATCTTCACGACCGGCATCGATTTCCATCCTCCGACACTGCGGCTGCAGGAGCATCTGGCTGCGGAGGACTGGAGTTCGTTTCCCAGCGACCATGGCGCCATGTGGTTTGCGCTCGTTTATGGCCTGTGGCGCCTCTCCCGTCCGGTTGGCATTGCCGCTGCGGTGTTCAGCACCGTTTGGGTATGCATCGTCCGGATCTACCTGGGGGTTCACTATCCGTCTGACGTGATTGCAGGGGCATTTATCGGACTGGCCTGCGGCTATGTCACGCCCGGGATGGGCGGCAACAGACTCGCGGACTACGCATTGGCATATGAAAAAGCTCATCCACAAGCATTTTATGCGCTCGCCTTTTTGGCGACATTCGAGATTGCAGTGGTATTTGACGATGTGCGCGTATTCATGCGCGGCTCAATGCGAGCACTCCACGCGATGGGTTTCAAGTCCATTCACTTGATGGAGGCGCTCGTCGTGGGCGGAGCGTTGGTCCTACTGTTCGTTCTGACCATCGGGGCATTGGTCAAATGGTGGCGCCAGGCGCAGAGCTGAGATCGATCCCACTCGCGTCCCCGATGTCGTCCGCACCGTATTCGGCACGTCATGCCTGAAAGCCTGTTCTACGGTCGCCAGGGACCGCGGGTGCCCGACTTTCCGGCGCGCCAGACCTGATAGCGGAACGCCAGCCACGCGATCAGCCCGGCCACGATCGCCACCGGGATCAGCACCAGTGCGAACCAGAGTGCGAAGGCGGCCAGCGCCAGGGTGACGGCCAGCAGCGCGATGATGACAGCCCAGCGGAAGATCCGAGCGGCAAGCGGCGGCCGCCGAGGGCGGAAGCTCCCGTCAGGCAGCAGGTCGAGATCGGGCGGGACATGGTCGCTCATGGCGGGCGAGAGTTGGCGCGTTCTCCCGGCTGGTTCAAGGTGCGGACGGGAAGCCCTGGGACAAAGCAAAGGGAGATCGAACGTGAAAGTCGGACTGTTCATCAACACGCAGTTCCCGCCGGGCGAGTCGGTGGCCGCGCACATCCCTGACCTCGTGGCACAGGTGCGCACCGCGCGCGACGCCGGTTTCGCCTCGCTGTGGTTTCCGCATCACTACCTGACCGGGCCGCTGCAGATGCTGCAGATTGTGCCGATGATGGCGTATCTGGCGCCGCACGCCGAGGGCATGCAGATCGGACCGAACATCCTGATCCTGCCGCTGCTCAACCCGGTGCACGTGGCGGAGGAATCGGCCACGCTCGATGTGCTGACCGGCGGCAATTACGTGCTGGGCGTCGGGCTCGGCTATCGCGAGGGAGAGTTCACGGCGTTCAACATGTCGCTGAAGGAACGTGCGCCGCGGCTGGAGGAAAGCATCGCACTGATGCGCCGGCTGTGGACCGGGGACAAGGTGACGCACAAGGGCCGGTTCTACGAGGTCAACGACCACGCGATCGGCTTGAAGCCCGTGCGCGCGGGTGGGCCGCCGATCTGGATGGCGGCGACCGTGGATGTGGCGATCCAGCGTGCCGCGCGGCTGGGCGATGCCTGGCTGATCGTTCCGACCACGCCGCTCGGCAAGCTGACGGCGCAGATGCGTGTGTATCGCGAGGCACTGGCTGGACGCATGCCGGATTGCTTCCCGATGGTGCGCGAATGCTATGTCGGCGCCAACCACAAGACGGCGCTGGAAGAATGCCGCGAACCGCTGGAATACAAATACGATGCGTATGCATCCTGGGGCATGGCATCGCGCGACAAGCCGCCGTTCGAGGAGTATGTGCGCAACCGCTTCATCATCGGCGATGCGGTGTTCGTGAAGGAGGAGATTGCACGGTACCGCGAGGCGCTGGGCGTCGACCATTTCATGATGCGCTGCCACTGGCCTGGCCTGGAGTTCGACAAGGCCCTGGGCAGCATCAGGCGATTGGGAGATATCTTCGCGGGCTGACGTCGCGGCGGGCGCAGCATGGCCCGGCAGGTCTCGCAATTCAAAATATTCGAATGACTACGCGAGCTGGCGTGCGGCCTGTCCTTGCGCCTCTACCAGTTCCACCGCCTTCCTGTCGAAGGACACAAAGGCCTCGGCGCCGAGCCAGTTCCCTTCATATGCGATGACCCCATCGGCAAAGTCGCCGCCCGCTTCGAGCAACGCCAACCCTGCCTCCGCGGCTGGCCGATTAACCGCGACATTGGCGGCATTGATCAGGCGCCGGATCGCGTCCGCGATGTCCGGTGACGGGATTTTGTAGCCCCGCGACAGGACCCAGACGAGTTCGCAGAGCGCTGGCAGAGCCAATGCAACCATATCCGCGTTCGCCAATTCTGCCTGGGCGATCTTGCTTTGGACCGGGTTATCGCCAGTCATGACGCGGACCAGGACGTTGGTGTCCGCGGTGATCTTCACCGATCGCCAGCCCATGCCTTGGCGGCGATCTGGTTCATTTCGTCGATTGAGAGAGACGGTGCGCCCTCTCGTTTCAGAACATTGAAGACATCAGAAATCCGACCGCCAGGGTGCGCGGCTTTGACTTCGATTCTGCCGTCCGGAAGCTTGTCCACGGTGATCTTCTCGCCAGGTTGGACGCCCAGATGCTTGAGGAGGTCCTTGCGCAAGGTTACCTGACCTTTCGCGGTGACCGTCAGTGTGGCCATGAAGTTTGCCTTTTCGTGCGCGGACGAGTGTAAGGTGAAATAACCTTACATTCAATGGCCTTGGTTTGCGGGGCCTGTCGTCCTGGGCGCTGGGCTCACGCCGGTCCTGCGTTGCGATCCCTTGCAGGCGTACAACTGCTGCCAGAGCAAGGTCCGGGACGTGCAATCCGGGTCGGCCCGCCTATGTTGCGGTCCATGTCATTCAGTTCCCTCACGGACGTCGATTGGCCCCGCGCTGCCGCCCACCTCGGCGCACACGGCTATACGACAATGCGGCTGCTTGACGCGGGGACATGCCGCGCATTGGCCGCGCTCTATGACGACGAGGCGCGCTTCCGCAGCCGCGTCGTGATGCAGAAGCACAACTTCGGCCGCGGGGAATACAAATACCTGTCGTATCCTCTGCCGGAACCGGTCGGTTCGCTGCGCACAATCCTCTACCCGCCGCTCGCCGCGATCGCCAATGAGTGGCGCGACACGCTGAGCGAGGATCGCCGGTTCCCACCAACACTGGAGGCGTTCCTGGGGGAATGCCACGCGGCAGGACAGACGCGGCCGACTGCGCTGCTGCTGCGCTACGGCGCAGACGACTACAACTGCCTGCACCAGGATCTCTACGGCCCGCTGGTGTTCCCCTTGCAGCTCACGCTGCTCCTGAGCGCGCCCGACACCGACTTCACCGGCGGCGAGTTTGTGTTGGTGGAGCAGCGTCCACGTGCCCAGTCGCGCGCTTCGGTCGTTCCCCTGGCCCAAGGCGAGGCGGTGATCTTCCCGGTGCATCATCGCCCGGCGCAAGGTGCGCGCGGCCCGCATCGCGTGACGATGCGTCACGGCGTCAGCCGCGTGCTCAGCGGTCAACGTCACACACTCGGCATCATCTTCCACGACGCCGCGTGAGGACGGCCGGGTTCATCGGCTAGCGGCCCACCAACCGCCCGGCGCCCTCAATCACCGCATCCCAGTCGTCCACTTCGCGGTTCACTGGCGCGACCAGCACGTGCTGCACACCCACCGCCGCGTACGCCGCCAGCCGGTCGCGCAGTTCGCCCGCATCCTTGCCGTTCCAATGTGTGCGCATCGAAATTGTGAAATCAGCGCCCGGCCGCTCCGCGCGCAGACGTCGCACGATCGGCGCGGCTTCGTCCGGTGTCTCGCGGCTGCCATGCCAGCCATCGGCGATACGCGCGGTGCGCTTCAACGCCGCCTCCGAACTGCCGCCGATCCACAGCGGAATGCGGCTGATCGGCTGCGGCAGCATCGTCATGTCGGTGATCTTCGCCGGGATGTACTTCGCCTCGAACGTCACCGGATCCTGCGTCCACACCGCGCGCATCATCGCGATGCCCTCGTCCATCCGCCGCCCGCGTTCCCTGAACGGCACGCCAAGTGCGGCGAACTCCGGCTCCAGCCAGCCGACACCGGCACCCAGGATCAGCCGTCCATTCGACAGGTTGTGCAGGGTGGCAAGCTCCTTCGCCAGCGGCAGCGGATGGCGCATCGGCAGCACCAGCACCGTCGTGCCGAGGCGCACGCGTTCGGTCACCGCGGCGACATAGCTCAACGTCACCACCGGATCGTAGAACAGCGGCGAACGCGGAAACTCCTTGCGCGGCACGATGATGTGCTCGCTCACCCACACGTCATCGAACCCCAGCGCCTCGGCGCGCATCGCATGGCGCCGGATCAGTGCCGGTGTGGCCTGCTCGCCGGCGTGCGGCAGATGGATGCCGAGCTGCATGGTGTTGTCCCTCCGATGTCCGGGGCACAGAATGCGCCCAATGCCAGCAGGAGGAAACGGGACATGACCTCGCGATGGGTAGAGCCGGCGTTGATCCGCTATCCGGATCCGAACATCGTATCGCTCGACCCGCGCTTTGAACGGATCGCCTTGGGACATGCGGCGATCGAGCGCATCGCCGGCGGGTGCCGCTTCACCGAGGGCCCGGTGTGGTTCGGCGACACGCGCCAGCTGCTGTTCAGCGACATCCCGAACAATCGCATCATGCGCTGGGACGAAGAGACCGGGGCGGTCAGCACGTTCCGCAGGCCATCGCACTATGCCAACGGCAACACGCGCGATCGGCAGGGGCGGCTGATCACGTGCGAGATGGATGCGCAGCGTCTGACTCGCACCGCATACGACGGCACAATCACCGTGCTGGCCGAGCAGTTCGATGGCAAACGGCTGACCGGCCCGAACGATGTGGTTGTCAAATCCGACGGCTCGATCTGGTTCAGCGACAACGGCGCGGGCATCCGCGGCAACTACCTGGGGCACAAGGCGGAACCTGAGCTGCCGTATCGCGTGTATCGCATCGACGGGCGGACAGGCGAGATGACCGTGGCGATCGACGACATGGCGCGACCGAACGGCCTGGCGTTCTCGCCGGACGAGCAGCTTCTGTACGTCGTGGACACGCCGGCGGAACCCAAGACCACGCATGTCTACGACATCGTCGATGGCGCCAGGGCGGCGAACGGCCGGGTGTTCTTCGCGACCAAGGGATACGCGG
>DATMND010000279.1:0-3322 GCA_035569235.1 Acetobacteraceae bacterium
ACGCGGCACACAACTTCGGCGATGCGCTGGGGCTGCTACTCGGCTGGGGCGCGGCGTGGCTCAGCGGCTTGCCGCCGACGCGCCAGCGCACCTATGGCTGGGGCCGCAGCTCCATCCTGGCGGCGCTGCTGAACGCCACGATCCTGTTGATCGGCGTCGGCGCGATCGGCTTCGAGGCGGTGCGGCGGCTGATCGCGCCGCAGCCGGTGACGGAGACCACCGTGATCCTGGTCGCCGCGGCCGGCATTGTAGTGAACGGCGTGACCGCGCTGTTGTTCATGCGCGGCCGGAGCGACGACATCAACATCCGCGCTCAGTTCGTGCACATGGCGGCCGACGCCGGCGTTTCGGCCTCGGTTGTGGTGGCCGGCCTGTTGATCCTGGTGACTGGCTGGCTGTGGCTCGATCCGGTGGTCAGTCTGGGGATCGCTTTGGTAATCGTCGTCACCACCTGGGGATTGCTGCGAGAGTCGATCGATCTCGCGATGGATGCCGTCCCAGGCGGTGTGGCGCACGACGATGTGCAGGACTATCTCGCGTCGGTGCCCGGTGTGATTGAGGTGCACGATCTGCACATCTGGGGTCTCAGCACGACGGAAACCGCGTTGACCGCGCATCTGGTGTGCGCCGACGAGCCTAACGAACGCAACCTGCACGACGTGACGCACGCATTGCGTGACCGCTTTGGCATCGGCCACGCCACGCTTCAGGTCGAGACCGGCGCCGATGCCGAGTTGTGCCGGTTGCGGCCGCAAGACGTGGTGTAGCGGATGGATCGCACGCGCGTAGTATTGGTAACCGGTGCGGCCAGCGGCATCGGCGCCGCGGTGTGCCGCGCGATGGCTGGGCCCGGCGTTGCGTTGCTGGTGCACACGCGCAAGAACAGTGCGGGCGCGGAACGCGTCGCCGCTGCGGTGCGCGCCGCCGGTGCCGCTGCCGAGGTCGCGCTCGGCGATCTCGCCGACCTTGGCGTTGCAGATGCGCTGGTTGCGCAAGCGGTGGCGGCGTTCGGCAGCCTGGACGTGCTGGTCAGCAATGCAGGCTTCGCCGATCGAACGGCGTTCGCTGATCTCACCGACGCGGCGATGGCGCTTTCGATGGCGACAATCAACGGCGCGTTCTTCCGCCTGGCGCGCGCCGCCATTCCGCATCTGAAGGCCGGATGCGATGCGCGCGTGGTTGCAGTCTCCAGTTTTGTTGCCCACGCGTTCCGCACCGACACCACGGTGTTCGCAGCATCCGCCGCCGCGAAGGCGGCGCTGGAGGCATCGGTGCGCGCGCTGGCGATCGAACTGGCGCCATCCGGCGTGACAGTGAACGCGGTGGTGCCAGGGTTCGTCCGCAAGGATCCGGGCGCCCACGCCGCGATCGACCCCGAACGACTGCGCCAACAGGTTGCTGTGGTGCCACTCGGCCGGGTCGGACTGCCGGACGAGGTGGCGGCAGCGATTACGTTCCTCGCCTCACCGGCCGCGGGCTACATCACCGGACAGGCGTTGCATGTCGATGGCGGACTGGTGATATGAAGGCCAAGGTCACGCCGTGTACGCGCAGTGATTACGGCGAGAGCGGCGGGTTTGGCCGAAACCAACGCGGCTAATCGGCGGCAGATTCCAGGTTTCGACGCTGCCAGCGGATGGATCGATCGAAGTGTGGTGCGGTCTCTTCGGCGCAGGCGATGATGCGTCCGCCATCCCAGATGCCGAGGCACACTTGCTCCCCATCGTGCTCCAGCAGGAGATACGGGTCGAGCACCACTTCCTCCTGAACCAGCTCGCCGAGGATCAGCGCTGATCCGGGCGCTTCGCGGTGGAGGCTCAACGCGATGGCGGCGATCGGCTCCGGCACGCCGAGCCCGCGCAGCCAAGCTCCAGCGACCCACCGCTCCTCCCAGTGCGACCCGGCACGCCCGCGGAACACCCCGAATATGACCAGCATCGCAATCACGCACATCCATCCGAGGGCCAGCCAGGACGGCAGCATCGACGCCGGCATGATCCGGTTGGCGAACCCGCCGCTCGCCGCCATGCAACCGACAGAGCCGATCAGTCCCACCGGCAGCCATGTCTGATGCTGCTGCCAGAAGCTTGGCCTGAACGTCTCGACCTGCGCCCGCTTGTGCGCCGCCAGCCGCTGCCAGCTCACCGGTTCCAGGCCTTGATCCAGCAGAACGTCCGCCAGCAGTCGCGGGCGTGCGGGGGCAATAAGCGCGTCGAATGGCATAGCCGTGTCTCTCAGGTTCGAGTATCGGACGACAGAGTGCCATGTTGGTGATCGTCCTGCCAGTGCCGTCTTAGCGACCCAGTCTGGCGATCTATCAGCCGATGAGGTGGCAAGCGACCTGATGGCCCGGCGAGGGCTCGGTAATCCGCGGTTCCTGCTCACGGCAGACCGGCATGGCGTGCGGGCATCGCGTGTGGAACCGGCAGCCCGAGGGCGGGTGCAGCGCGCTTGGGATGTCGCCGGCCAGCCTCTCCCGCTCCTTCCGTCCCCGGCTGCGCTGCGCCGGATGGGCTACCGGCACGGCGGCGATCAGCGCCTTCGTGTAGGGGTGCAGTGGATCGGCGTAGAGTGTCCGCTTGTCCGCGACCTCGACGATCTTGCCGAGATACATCACCGCGACCCGGTTGGAGATGTGCTTCACCACGCCGAGGTCGTGAGCGATGAACAGGTAGGTCAGGCCCAGTTCACCCTGGAGGTCCTGCAACAGATTGACGATCTGCGCCTGCACCGAGACGTCGAGCGCGGAAACTGGCTCGTCGCACACCACGAACTTGGGATGCAGCACCAGCGCGCGGGCGATGCCGATGCGCTGGCGCTGGCCACCGGAGAATTCGTGGGGAAAACGGTCGCGCACGCGTAGCGGCAGGCCGACCAGTTCTAGCATGGCGGCAACCTGGCCCCGGGTTTCCACACCGGCCCTGGCGCCGTGTATCAGCAGCGGCTCCATGATGATGTCTTCCACCGACATGCGCGGGTTGAGCGCGCCATACGGGTCCTGGAAGATGATCTGCATCGAGCGCCGCTTCTCGCGCAGCGCCGCGGCGCCCAGTTGGGTGATGTCGGAGCCCTCGAAACGGATTTGCCCCGCGGTTGGCGGGATCAGCCGGATCAGCAGGCGCCCGAGCGTGGATTTGCCGCAGCCGGATTCGCCGACGAGGCCCAGTGTCTCGCCGGTGCGGATGTCGATCGCCACGTCGTCCACCGCGCGAAGCGGGATGGTGTGGCGATGCAGGAAGCCGCCGGCGCGAACCAGGAAATGCTTGGTCAGGCCGGTGGCCTCGATCAGTTTCGTCACGTGTCGGCAAGCTCCGCCACGCGG
>DATMND010000280.1:0-3976 GCA_035569235.1 Acetobacteraceae bacterium
CTCGCCTTCGACGACGTGCTCGTCATCCCCGCCTACTCCCAGGTCCTGCCCTCCGCCACCGACACGCGCACCCGCCTCACCCGCGCCATCCCGCTGAACGTCCCGATCATCTCCGCCGCCATGGACACCGTCACCGAGGGCTCCATGGCGATCGCCATGGCCCAGCTTGGCGGCATCGGCGTCATCCACAAGAACCTCGAACCCGCCGAGCAGGCCGCCCAGGTCCACCGCGTCAAGAAGTTCGAATCCGGCATGGTGGTGAACCCGCTCACCATCCACCCCGATCAGACCTTGGCCGACGTGAAGGCGCTGATGGCCACCAACCGGATCAGCGGCATCCCTGTGGTCGAGCGCGACACCAATCGCCTGGTCGGCATCATCACCCACCGCGACGTCCGCTTCGCCACGGATCCCACGCAGAAGGTCTATGAGCTGATGACGCGGGACAGGCTGGTCACCGTCACCGCCGGCGTCAGCCCCGACGAGGCCCGCCGCCTGCTGCACCACCATCGCATCGAGAAGCTGCTGGTGGTGGATGACGCCTACCGATGCGTCGGACTGATCACCGTCAAGGACATGGACAAGGCCGAGACCCATCCGCTCGCCAACAAGGACGAACTCGGCCGGCTGCGCGTCGCCGCCGCGACCGGCGTGGGCCCCGAGGGCCACACCCGCTCGCGCGCCCTGATCGAGGCCGAGGTGGACGTGATCGTGGTGGACACCGCGCACGGACACTCGCGCGGCGTGCTGGACGCGGTGGCCGCCATCAAGAAGTTCTCCAATTCGGTGCAGGTGATCGCCGGCAACGTCGCCACCCCCGAGGGCGCGCTGGCGCTGATCGAGGCCGGCGCCGATGGGGTGAAGATCGGCATCGGCCCGGGATCCATTTGCACCACCCGCGTCGTCGCCGGCGTAGGTGTGCCGCAGTTCACCGCGGTGCTGGAATGCGCCGCCGCCTGCCGCGAGGCGGGGGTGCCTGCGATCGCCGATGGCGGCATGCGCACCTCGGGCGACATCGTGAAGGCGATCGGCGCCGGGGCGGACGCGGTGATGATCGGCTCGCTGCTCGCCGGCACCGACGAAGCGCCAGGCGAGGTGTTCCTGTATCAGGGCCGGTCCTACAAGTCGTACCGCGGCATGGGCAGCATCGGCGCGATGGCGCGCGGGTCGGCGGACCGCTACTTCCAGCAGGACATCAAGGATCAGCTGAAGCTGGTCCCGGAAGGCGTCGAAGGCATGGTTCCCTACAAGGGGCCGGTCGCCCAGGCGATCCACCAGCTGGTTGGCGGGCTGCGCGCCGGCATGGGCTACACCGGCAGCCGCGACATCGCCGAGTTGCAGCACGGCGCGCGCTTCCGCCGCGTCACCGGCGCCGGTCTGCGCGAAAGCCACGTGCACGATGTGGCGATCAGCCGCGAGGCGCCCAACTACCGCCAGGACTGACGCGTGCCGGCCATCCGCGCGGCGGTATTCGACGCCTACGGCACGCTGCTGGATGTCCATGCCGCCATGGCCCGCCACGCCGATCGCCTCGGCGCCGACTGGCAGCGTATGAGTTTCGACTGGCGCGCCAAGCAGATCGAGTACACCTGGGTTCGCAGCCTGGCCGGTTCGGCACATCACCGCGATTTCTGGCGGCTGACGCAGGAGGCGCTCGCCTACGTCGCGCAGCGCCACGGCATAACCGACACCGCGCTCCTGGCGGACGTGCTCGCTGCATATCGTGTCCTCGGCGCCTACCCGGAGGTCCCGGCGATGCTCGGCGCGCTGCGCGACATGCACATACCGCGCGCCATTCTGTCCAACGGCGAGCCGGGCATGCTGTCCGATGCCGTGCGATCTGCCGGTATCGCCGAACTGCTCGATGATGTGCTGAGCGTGGAGGCGGTGGGCGTCTACAAGCCCGATCCGCGGGTTTACCGGCTTGCGGTCAAGCGGTTCCGGTTGCTGCCCGACGCGATTGGCTTTGTCTCGTCCAACCCGTGGGACGCGTTCGGTGCCTCGGCGTTCGGCTTCAGGGTGTTCTGGGTCAATCGCTCCGGCCAGCCGGACGAATACAGTCTCCGCGGCACGGTCACCGAGTTGGCGGACCTCTCCGCGCTGCCCGACGCTATCGCGTGACCCCGGCCGGACAAATCGCTGCCGCGATCGAGCTGCTGGCTGCGATCGATGCGACCCCGGCGCGGCCGGCCGATGGCACAGCCAACGATTACTTCCGTGCGCGCCGGTTCATCGGATCGAGCGATCGTCGGGCCATATCGGACCGCGTTTGGCGGGTTTTCCGGACGCACAGACGCCTCGTCTGGTGGCTGGCGGACAAGCCAACGCCGCGCCTGCTGGTCGCCGCCTCGCTGTTGCTGGACGGCAGCGGACTGGTCGATGTGGAGTCTACCTTTACCGGCGGCCGTTTCGCCCCCGCCCCACTGGCGCCATCGGAGCAGTTGGCGCTGCGCCGCCTCCAGGGCCGGACGCTCGACCATGCTTCGATGCCCGAAGCGGTGCGGCTGGAGATGCCGGACTGGCTGCTGCCGCTGCTCTCCTCGCGCTTCGACGCGGCCGAACTGACCACCCTGCTGGAACCTGCCCCGCTCGATCTGCGCGTCAACCTGCTGAAGACCACGCGTGAGGAGGCCGCCGCCGCGCTTGCGACCGAGGGCCTGGAAGCCACGCCGACGCCGTTCTCGCCGTGGGGTCTGCGCATCGAGGGCCGGCGGCAGGTCACCACCGGCCCGGCCTTCCGCGCCGGCCTGATCGAGATCCAGGACGAGGGCAGCCAGCTTGTCGCCGCGCTGACCGGCGCCCGGCCGGGATTGCGCGTCGCCGATCTGTGCGCCGGGGCCGGGGGAAAAACCCTGGCGCTGGCGATGATGATGCAGAACCGCGGCCAGCTTGTCGCGTGCGATGTATCGGCCGCCCGGCTGGACGCCGCGGTCCGCCGCCTGCGCCGCGCCGGCGTGCATAACGTGGAACGCCACCTGATCGAGGCCGGCGACAAATGGGCCAAGCGCCGCGCCGGCAGTTTTGATCGCGTGCTGGTGGACGCGCCGTGCACCGGAACCGGCACATGGCGGCGCAACCCCGATGCCCGTCTGCGCCTCACCGAGGCCGATCTGGCCGAACTGGTTCCCAAGCAGGCGGCGATCATGGATCAGGCCGCCACCCTGGTTCGCACCGGCGGCCGTTTGGTTTACGCTACCTGTTCCCTGCTCTCCGAGGAGAACGAGGACCAGGTGATCGCATTCCTCACTCGCCACCCCGGCTTCGCCCTGGTCCCGCTCGCGCGCGCCTGGCAGGGGGGCGCACCACCCAACCCCGGCGATTTCCTGTCCCTCACCCCGGCCCGTCACGGCACCGACGGTTTCTTCGCGGCTGTGCTCGAGCGGCGCGCATGATCTCGATCCGCCGCGCGCGCACCGCGGATGCCGTCGCGATCGGTGCGGTGCACGTGGCGACCTGGCGCAGCGCCTATGCCGGTATCCTGCCGGACCGCTTCCTCGCGCGAATGTCAGTCCCCCGTCAGGCGGCGCACTACGATGCGGCGATCCGTTCCTCCACGGCGGTGTTCGTCGCCGCCGCATCCGGCACCGACGTGCCGCCCGGCAGCGGCTCGCGCATCGTCGGGTTCGCCACCGCCGGCCGTGCCCGCAGCGGCGGCGAGATCGCCGGACGCCGCCTGGCAGAGGGTGAGGTGGAGACGCTCTACGTGCTGGACGACTGGCGCGACCGCGGGGTGGGGCGGAAACTGATGCGCGCCGCCGCGGCCCATCTGGCCGAGACCGGCTGCAAGTCCTGCTTCGTCTGGGTCCTCCGCGAGAACCCGAGCCGCTGGTTCTACCAGCGCCTCGGCGGCAAGCCGGTAGCCGAGGCGATGATCCAGTTCGCCGGCCAGAAGGTGCCGCAGATCGCGTTCGTCTGGGACCCGATTGAGCGGTTGTTGACCGCCTCGCCGCAGGCGTCCTGAGAACCGTTGGGCTCG
>DATMND010000281.1:0-2492 GCA_035569235.1 Acetobacteraceae bacterium
ACGCCCGGTTTGCTGATGCCGGGATCGTCGCGCTGCCTGCCGTCGAAGGTCTTTTTCCCGAAGATTCCCAATCGTCGGCAAGGGAGGTTAGAGCGATGAAAATCGTCGTCATTGGCGGCACCGGCCTGATCGGCTCCAAGACCGTCGCCATCCTGCGCCAGGGCGGCCATGAGGTCGTTGCGGCCTCTCCCCAAAGCGGCGTCAACACCATCACCGGCGAGGGAGTCAAACAGGTCGTAGCCGGCGCGCCGGTGGTAATCGACCTCGCCAACTCACCTTCATTTGAGGACAAGGCGGTACTGGAATTCTTCCAGACCTCTGGCCGCAACCTTCTAGCCCGTCTTATTCACGAGCATAGCAGGGATTCGCTGGCGGATGTGGTGTAAGCGGCTGATGTAGCGGAGAGATTTGGGTGTCGAGACCAACCTCTGGGCGAATCGGAGGCTGCCACACCCGCCATGGAATACGATACCCTGCTGCCATTCTCGCTGCCAGCGGTGCAGCGCAAGAAGGTGACTGCGGCGTTTGATGGTGGCCGGCTGACGTCGGATGGTGGTGTGCTGCTGTTGTCAGGTGCCGACCGACAGCTTGGTCTCTGTGCAACACTTGCCGCTGTGATCCCCGATCACCGAGATGCATGGCGCGTCACGCATCATCTGGAAGACATCCTGCGTGCCCGCGTCTTCGCGATCGCTTGCGGCTATCCCGACGCGGACGACCTTGATGATCTGCGATGCGACCCGGCGTTCAAGCTGGCCTGCGGGCGTCTGGCGGAGAGCGGTGATGATCTCGCCTCGCAGCCGACCATCTCGCGGTGGGAGAACGCGCCGGATCTGCGCACGCTGCTGCGACTGGGCTATGCGATGATCGACCTGTGGTGTCGCAGCTACCGCCGGCCGCCGAAGAGCATCACGCTGGACATCGACGACACGGTGGACGTGGTGCACGGGCACCAGCAGTTGGCACTGTTCAATGCGCACTACGACGAACGGTGCTTCCTGCCGATCCATGTGTATGACGCGGATAGCGGCCACTGCGTGGCGGTGCTGCTGCGGCCCGGTAAGACGCCGTCCGGCAGGGAGATCCGTGGTCACCTCCGCCGGCTGATCCGGCGCATCCGCCGGCACTGGCCGCACACCCGGATCATCATCCGCGGTGACAGCCACTATGGCAGGTCGGAAGTGATGGACTGGTGCGACGCCAACGATGTCGGCTTCATTCTCGGTCTGTCAGGCAACCCGGTGCTGGCGGCACAGGTTGAGCCCACTGCCGATGCGGTGCGCACACGGCGCGCGATCGGTGATCTCGACGCGGTGCGCGACTGGACCGAGACCCGTTATGGCGCGAAGTCGTGGTCAGGGCCGCGCCGCGTCGCCGCACGCATCGAGGCCACACGGCAGGGTCTCGATATCCGCTATGTCGTCACCAACATCGGCGGCGGCACCGCGTGGTGGCTGTATGAGTGCCTCTACTGCGCCCGCGGCCAGGCGGAGAACCTGATCAAGCTGCACAAGACCCAGCTTGCCTCCGACCGCACCAGTTGCCGTTCGCCGCTGGCCAATCAGATGCGACTGCTGCTGCACACCGCCGCTTACTGGCTGCTGCTCGCCATACGCGCCGCAATCCCCAAGGTTCACCCGCTGGCCAGAGCCGAGTTCGCCACCATCCGCCTGCGGCTGCTCAAGCTCGCCGCCCGGATCAGCGAGACTACCAGCCGTATCCGCATCGCCTTCGCCGCCGCATGCCCAGAGGCGGCTCTGTTCCGCAGCCTCGCCAGCGCTCTTTGCTGCCGACCGCCATAGCCATCGGGGCCAGTGCCCCGTTCACCCCAAACGCTCGCAACCTGCAACGCCTGACACATCTGCCGGACCAAAACGCGGTTCACCCAGCAACCGGCCGCCGCGTCCGTTACACAACCTGTTGTCAACCCGTAACACCTCCCGTCGCGCTGATGAATAAGACGGGCTAGTGCATGTTCAGTCTGCCCGGAAACGTCATTAGGCCGTCCCGCTATCCACCTCCCGCAGCGCTTCGCGCCCTGGCTAAGCGGCTACACGCCTTGGCCCGGCAATCGAGGGCAGCAGGCCCGTGAGCGCAAGGCATATCGCCAGCATTGCCGTCGAACCCCAAAGACAGGCGGCCAACCCGCCGATCTGGTACAGGGCGCCCGACAGCAAGATACCGATGAGCCTGCCGCCGGCATTGGCCGCATAGTAGAAGCCGACATCCTCGGCCGCCTTCTCGGAACCTGCGTGGGCGAGGATGAGATAGGAATGCAGCGATGAGATCACGGCGAAGGCGAAGCCGAAGATGCCGAGACCGACTGTCACCAGCAGATCGAGGCGTGCGAGGTGTACTCCGCCGACAACAAGCGCGAGCACGAGCGGAATGGCCGTCAGCACAGCGCCCCACAGCCGCGCCTCGGGCACTTCGCGTGACAGGCCATCCGGGCTGCGGCGAATGACCGACGGCGCAATTGCCTGCACGAGGCC
>DATMND010000282.1:0-21708 GCA_035569235.1 Acetobacteraceae bacterium
CTGCTGAATATCCTGGAGCTTGTACCCCTCCTTGTCCAATCCGTTGATCTTGTCGAAATGCTTGTCGATCAGGTCTCCAAGTTGTTCGTCCATCTCCTGAGCGGCTTTTACCGGAATAGGTTTGTCGCGCAGGCTCTGCCATCGGTCTATCAGAGCGGTAGCATCGTCCGTGCCGCCGGTTGCCTGCCCATGCTCGGTTTGCGGCTGCTTTCCCGCGATCTTGTTG
The DNA here is from genome assembly GCA_035569235.1 of Acetobacteraceae bacterium. GTDB lineage: Bacteria > Pseudomonadota > Alphaproteobacteria > Acetobacterales > Acetobacteraceae > JAMXLO01. The sequence goes on from DATMND010000282.1 coordinate 227, forward strand.
TAGAAAGCGTTAGCCGCTGCCGGGGTTATCTCTGCATTGTTCTGCTCGGCCGTTTTGTAGAATCCCGATGCAATATCCTTGGCAGCCGCGGAAGTCGCTGGTGGAGCAGGTATCGGCGGCGTGACGCCTGCCGCATAAGGGTTTGGCTCGGTCGGTCCCGGCGGGATCGTGGCTCCAGGGCGGTCAGCGGTCGCCGCACCAACCGGCATCGCCGTGAACTCAGGCGAAAGCGGCGCCTCGCGTGCGGTGATACTGGACGGCACGGGAGCGCCAGTCCCGAGACGCACTGGCGATGCTGCCAACCCGGAGAAGGCAAGTGCTTCCGGGGTAGGCCGCACGGACAGCGGATTGCCACTCGGATCAATCGTGGCGAAGTCGCCCCGCGCTATATCAATCGCTCCAAGCAATGGCTGCCTGACAATGTTTGGCAATGCTAAATGCGTTTCGCCCGTTGTGCGGTCATGTGCGAAGGGGGAAAGCATATTAGCTACGACAGCAGAGGCGGGCGCCAGCGCGGTTCCCGGAACTGCTTCTGATGGAGCGCCATAGACGTACTGCGGATTGTCAAGCAGGTTCCGGACGCCCTGAAGTGTGGGTGCGCCAGTATTCGGCGCCAAGGCCGCCGGATCGGGCGGCAACTGGCTGTAGGGATCAGGCTCCGACGCACGCGCGACCGTTTCGGCGCCAGCTTTGACCTTATCAGCCGCCGCCACCTTATCCGCTTCCTGATACCGCTGGATAATATCAGCACCCGACATAGGCGCTGGCGCTGGCGCATCGGACGAAGACGTTCCAGCCGGGTCGTTGCCGTATAGTTTGATGATGTCCGCGCCGGAAAGGTCGGCCATTATGGCTGCTCCGGCGGAGCGTCGGCCGCCTGTTGCGTCTGTTGCGATTGTGCTGGCGTCAACGCCATTGTGGGATACAGCGCCTGCCCCTTGGCAACATAAGCCTGTGTCTTCCGCCCCCATGCGGCCGGATCGGCGCTGCCACTGTAGTAATAGGCGAGGGCACCATTGCCTGATTGCGTCGCGTTCAGACCGTCTGCCAGATAGCGCATAGCCAGCGGAACAACGAAGCGCATGTCCTGGAGATCGATCGGTCCCGTGATGTTCATGCTTTTGGCGATACCCGCCGCCGTGCTTGGCCGCATCTGCATCGGACCGATCGGGCTGTCAGGATCTTCCGGCAGGCTCTTGCCGGTGTTCTTTCCGCCGCTGCTTTCCATATGAAAAACGGTCTTGCCGAGCTGGGGATTGACATTGAGCGCCCGCCCCCACGCATCGAATAGATCATCATAGGTATTGTTTGGCACGGCAATTACGCCATGGCCAATAGGTTCTGCTGCGGCGGCACGGCCATAGACTGCTTGCCGGGCGTGGTGGACGGTGCCGGAGTTGAAGCCGCCGGTTTCTTGGGGATAGGAATAGCGTTGTTCCGATATGCCATCTCTAGAGACTTTTGCAGCGCCTCGCTGCCGCCTTCGATCTTCGCCTGTCGATCAATGACCGCCTGCCGCTCATCCGATGACAGACGATTCCACGCGAATGCTTCCGGTACGGTGCTGGTCGGGAAATTTCCAACGTGCTCGTGGTAGCCCTTGCCGCCTGCCGGAGCCTCCTTGTTCATGGATATCTGCTGATTCTCCCAGCCGAGATTCTGCTTGATGACGTGCATCGCCGCGTCCTGGTCAATGTGGACATTGGCGTTCGCGTCAGTGCTCATCAGGCGGGACAAGTCGGTGCCGCCCGCTCCCGCGGCCTGTGCTGCGAACGCTGTCATAGCTTTGCGGGCAACGTCGTACTCCGTAACGTTCGCGTCGCCGAAGGGCGGGGTAATGCCCTGCGCCTTCAGGAACGAATAGAAGTTGTGGACGGCTTCGGTGGATCGCCCGGTCTGTGTCAGTTGCAGCGCCTGCATAGCCGTATCGAGGTTCTGAACATTGCGTTGGTGGACCTGAATACCGGCCTGCCCTTCCTGGTAAGCTTTCACGTCGTTTTGCTGCGCTTCGACGACGCCCGGCGCCGGGCCGGGTATGCTGGTTGCTCCGGTCGACGGCTGCGGCGATGGAGGCGCGGGGGATGGCGTTGCCGTGGGGCCTTGGGGCGTGGCTTGTGGCCGTATCGCGGGCAGCGGAGGCTGGCCGTTCACAGGCGGCCCGTAGGGAACGCCACCAGTCCCTGCCGGCGTTGCGGACGCTGGGGGTGCGGCGGGCGCGGGGGTGCCTCCTCCTGCTGCTGGCGCGGTTCCTGGGCGTGCCTGATATCCGCCTGGAAGGGTCGGCGAGCCCGGCGCTGGCGGCACTGGAGGCGTCGGCCCCGAAGGCGTCGCTGCCCCGACCGCGTTCCCCTTCGCCAACTCCTGCTGATAGGTGGCGTTCGTACCCTGTTGCGTGACGCCGTTCTTGTCCTTCCACGTAACCTGCGTCTGGGAGAACTCGGGCGATGGGCCAAGTGGTGCCCCGGTGCCGGGCGGTTGCACCGCAGTCACCACGCCAGTCCGCGGACTTTGACTCGTCCCGCTCGTGGCGCCCGTTGGGTCGGTCTGCGTGCCCTTCGCGCCGTAAATGTTCGGCTGCTGCATTTCCGGTGGCAGCATACCCTGCCGCATCACCTCCAACTGCCTGCGCGCCGTTGTCGGATCATTGGACAGATTCGCCAGCCCCTTTGTCACCGCCGCCGCCGGCACCCCCGAGCTGATGAGCCGCTGCGCCACGTCGCCAAGTGCCGCATGGAATTGGTCATCCGGTGTGAGTGACGGATCGATCAGCGGCGCCACAGACTTCGCGATCAAACCGTTAATCGCGATACCCTGCGCGGTGCCCGCCGTGCCGAGACGTTGCCCGCTTTCGAGCGTCGCACCGGCCGCCAGCGCCGCGCCGGGACCGGCATTCGCAAGCGCCGTGTTGGCCACGTTCGGCTGGTACTGGCCGTTCGCATCGATGCCGGCCAGTTGCGCCTGCCCCGCGAGCTGGTTGGCCTGGTTCTGCCGGTTCGCCCAAATGCCGGCCGCCGCCCGCGCCGCGTCGCCGTAAGCGCCCAGCACGTTGATCTGCGCCGGATGCGCGATCGAGCTGAGGACATCGCCGCCGCGCACGGCGTCTAGGATATTGCCGGACATCGTGTGTTCCTACTGACCCTGAATGATGCCGCCGCTGAACGGCGCAATCTGCCCTACATTGCTGACCGTTTGGGCCGATGGCGCGCCGAAGCCGCCCGTTCCGCCACCGCCGATCATCTGCTGGAGTATCGAGTTGCCGAGAAAGTTCTGCCCGGCTCCGGTTATTGCGCTACCCGCGCCAACCGTGCCCGCCGCACTCGCCAGTCCGCCCTGGATTAGCGCATTGCCGCCGGTCGCCGCGAGGTTCGCGCCGATCGTCCCGGTTTGCGCCCCCGCATTCTCGCCAAGCGATGCGACGCCCTGAAGCCGCCCGTACTGCGCCGCGAGGTTGCCTTGCTGCGTGGTGTTGAGCCCGAGGATATCGGAATACCGCGTCTGCTGATTGGCGAACTGGTTTTGATACGTCGAGTCCGCAAGCCCGGTCGCGAACGTCGCCGCGCCCTTCATTGCCGCTCCCGATACCCCGAGTCCGCGCGCCGCTGCCGACGATTGCGTGGCCTTCAGACCTTGCGAGAGGTTGAACTGATAACCCGGCGTCTTTTCCAGGTCCTGCTGCGTCATCGTGCCGGGTAGGTTGTTCTCGGCCATGCTGAGGTAATTCGCTCCGCCCGGCCCGAATGGTCCCGATTGCGCGAGCGATGTAAGGTCCGGCAGCACGCCCGTACCGGCTTTGACGAAAGGCGACAGGTCTCCGCGCGTCGTATCGAAGCGTTGCTGAGCGAGCTGCGCGGCCTGCGTGTCGGCCGACGCGGCTTTTGAGCCGCCGATCAATGATCCGGCCGCGCCGATGACGCCAGCGCCAGCGCCGATGGCGGCGAGTACCATGCTACGATCCAATCCAGATTGAGTAATGCGTCTCCACCGGCCGGAAGCCGGCGATCTCGTACAGCCGACCGAGCCCGCCGCTGCGGCCGATCTTCTCGCCGGCAATCCATCGTTTGACGCCGCGCCGGATCAGTTCGCGTTTCATGCAGCGGATCAGGCGCATTCCGCCATGCCGGCCGCGCACGCTCGGGTGCACGTAGACGATATCCATGTGCGCGGTGAGGCAACCGGCGTAGTGGAGGCCGGCCGCCACGAAACACAGGAAGTACCCGACAACCGCGCCCCGGTCCCGCAGCGTGGCAAGAACCAGCTCGCCGGCCGCATCGCGCGCCGCGTAGACGTGGAACTGAGGTGCAAGCGCGGCCTCGGGGTGTTCCTGGTCTAGCGCGACTTCGCGCCAGTGATCGGGATATAGCGGTAGCAGTTCCGGCAGCGCGACGGCGTATGGCTCAATCTGCGCGCTCAGAGTCCGGGCATCAGGCACAGATCGACAATCAGGTGCATGCGGTCATCAGCCGAGTTGTTCTCGATCATGTGGACGAGCGACGGCGTGAACGTCCAAACGCTGCCGCTGAGCATTTGCACGGTCTCGTCTCCGTTGTGATACAGAGAGCCAGGCAGACCTTGCAGGACGACGTGGAAGCGGGCGCGGTAGCGTGCCATCGCATAGTCGCCTTCGTTGTCCGCATGCGCATCGATCCGCGCTCCGGGCGCGAGCCGGGTAATCATCAGTCGATCCAGGTTGTACGCCCCGAGGCGCCGCATCAGATCGAGCACAATGCCCTGCCACGGGAGAATGGTCGCCGCGGGATGCCAGACCGGCGCTTCGTCCTCGATCACCGTCGCGACCGTACGATCGTCGCGCGGTGCGGAGAAGCGGATCAGGATGTCGTCCACCTCGGTATGCGGCGAGCCGGGATAGGTCGTGCGGAAGCGATCGGCGTTCCAGAGCTGCGGATTGCGCTGGACCGCGAACAGCAGCGGCAGCACGTCAACGCCGGCCGCGATCTGGACGAAGTTGCGCATTACGCACGCAGGATGTTGGCGAGAACCGGGCGGAACACTGCCGAGTCCATCAGCGCGTTGCCGGCGTCGTTGGGGTGGTTCACATTCAGCAGTGCCGGTTGGATGCGGTTAGGACTAGCGCCAGTCCCTAGTACTGGCTCCCAGTCGAGCACGTTCACGCCATATGCCTGCGCCTGGAGCATCCGCGTTCGCGTGCTAAGCCGCGCGGCGTCCTGCGGCACGGTGGTGATGAGCTGCCACGGACACGGACCCATGAGCACGGGAACCGCTCCCTGCCGCATGACGTAATCGCAGAACGCCATGGCGCGAGACCAGCCGGCGTCGGCTGCTGCTTGCGTAAGGCCGTCATTCGGCGACCAGACGGCGATCGTGACGACATCAGGCTTGCATGCTTTGAAGGCGACATAGCCGTTTGGGAAAAAGTCGGATGTGACCTGACCGACCCATCCCTCATTCCAGAATGTGATCGGCCGGGCCGGAGTGGAAAGCGCGGCGCTCGCGGTCCAGCCCCACGAATTATTCGTCGCCGATGATCCTCCGCCTGATGTCAGGCTGTCGCCAACGCCGAGGACGGAGAAGCCTGGAACGCGGGAAATATACTGAATGCCATCCGGGGCTCTGACGCCTGATTGTCCCGGAGCGGCGAGCAGGGCGGGAACCGTAACGCTATCAACGCTCGTTTTCTGGTACGCCATGATCGTGCGGCCATTTGCTACCGGCGCCCATGTTCCATTCGCAGCCAGGGCATAGCGATAAGTTCCCGTTGCGTCGGTGAGCGTACGCGACATCAGCAGCGGGTTTGTCCCTCCGTCAGTGCGATCAAGTGACAGCATAGGTGTCCAATCCGAGAACCGCCGTATCGGTTGGCTGGCTGTGCCGGGATTGGCTGGCACCGGGAGCGTCGTGGTTCCGCTGCCCCACGTCGTCTGATCCTGCGGCGAGACATCGAGGCCGGCGTTGTTGAAGTAGACCGTTGAGAACATCGTAAAGTCGTTTGCGCCGGCCGCGTTGACCGGCGAATGCCCATCGCCGATTGCCGAGCTTGGAGATACGGCCGCTCGCATCACGGTGTACGGGGTCGCGGTATCGTTGGAATAGATGAGCCGGACCATATCGAACCCGGCTTCAAGCCCCCACTGTACCGATACGGTGGTCTGCAACGCGCCGACCGTGCCGAACGCCCCGCAGCTTGGCATCCATGTCCGCATCAGGCTCAGACTGCGCGGGATCGAACGCACGATCGACGCCGATACAGGCGGCAGATCCTGGATGACAAAGCCGGGATCGGGATTGATGGGCAACGGCATGGATGTGTCCTAGTGCTGGTGCGAAACGGCAGTCAGACGCCCGCCACTGCGGCCCAAACGCCAGCGCCGCGGGATACATAGAGGGTTGCCCCCACTGCGCCGCCGACGCGGCTGTACAGGCTTCCCACGGGCTTCGTCGCTGCGGGTGCGCCAGCGCCAGTTGTCCAGTCAGGGTTGGCGGTAGCGCCGCCTGCGTAGGTGCCCGATACCCATTGCGTGCCGTCCCACACGGATAGGACGCCGGTATCAGTCGCGAGATAGGCGGCAACCGTGCCGGCCGGCGGCGTCGGCGCAACCGGCCGCGCCGCTGCCAGACCGCGCGCCAGAACATCCGTGAGCAGCGTCATGCGTCAAACGGTGACATAGACCGGCTCCCCGTTGGCTGTGCATACGATGTCAACGGGCACCGCGCCCGTGACCAGCAGCACCAGCGGGCGGACCAGTGCCAGCGCGGTGTCTACTGCGATACGTCCCGTGCGCTCGGTGGCGATGGCGGCATTGCGCGCCGTTACTTCGACGGTATCGGCATGCGTCCGCGCCGCCGCCTCGGCCGCGAGCGAGGTTGCCAGCGCCGTGTCGTGGGTTGCCCGCGTCGTCGCTTCAGTTCCGATTGCCGCGGCATTGGACGATGCCAGCGTGCCGAGCGCGGCATCTCCGGCGGCACGCGCGGCGGTCTCGGCTGCCAGCGCGGCAGGCGATGCCCCACCGCCGGGCGTTGACACAACGCCAACCGCCGAGCCGGTGCGCGACCACATCGCGAGCAGGAACATGCGCCATGCCGTCGTCAACTCGCCGGTGGCCGGATCAACCATCGGCGCAGACGGAAATCCGGTATTGGCCGTTGCCATCAGAAGCCGGTTGCCTGCCATTCAAATGTGGCGAATGGAACGGGGTTCGGCGTGTCGCCGAGCGTCATTAGTGAGAATGATGTCGTAGCGTTGGACGGCCACGAGAGCGGACTATCCCACGACTGGAAATTGAAGCCGTTGTACATCCCCGTCCCGATCGCGGTTATCGTCAGCCGTCTTGCCGGAAACACCGGCGAGAACGCGACGCTGGCATATCCGAGCGAGTCAGCCGTGCCGGTTCCGGTGCGCACCGATACCGGGCCCGCGCCACCGATGCCAAGCGCGGCAATGGCCGCAAGCAGCGTCGTTTCGGCGTTCGCAAGGTTGGTGTTGGTGACGCCCTCCGCCGCCAGCGCCCGCGCCGCCTCAACCGCGATGGCGGCATTGCGCGCCGTGATTTCCGCCGCAATCGCTGCCGCGTTCACGGCATCACCCGCAGCGCGCGCCGTCGCCTCCGCGGCAATATCGGCGGCCAACGTCGGATCGATCCCGAGCAATACCTGCGCCGCAGCGATCGTCGGCGCGAGGCAGACCGGCGCCATCGCTACGGATACCAGCGTCGAGCTGGGCTGATCCCAGACCAGCACGCCGTTTGCATCGCGCAGGATCAGGCGATAGGCGCCGTCGCCGTAGAGGATGCAGCGGCCGGCAGAGTCCAGCCGGATCGGCTGCGTGTTGGTGCCGATGCCGCCCGGATCGATCCAGGTCGTTTTCGGCGTCGTGGTGCCGGTGATGTAGGTCTCCAGCGTGCCGCCGGCATACGGATGGCCGTTGGCGTCGGCGAATTGCAGCTCGGCTGAGGGGAGGAGGACGCTCATCAGCTTTGCGCCGGCTGCGCTTCAATCCACGCGCCTTGCAGCGCGGTGTGCGGCACGTTGACACTCCAGGTCAGACGGAACACGCGATCACGCGCCATGCCGAGCCGCTGCCATTGCATGCTGGTCCGGTACTCTCCCGCCGCAAACAGCGCCTGGCCGACCGGATTGCCGAATGTGTGGCCGCGGTCGTCGGACCAATCCAGAAAAACCGTAAACGGCGCGGCCGTTGTGCCGCCGCCCGCTCCGGCCTCCATGTCCGCGAGGAATTGCCAGTACGTCACCCGCTTGCCGTCCTCGATCAGATGGGGAAACGCGCGGCTGCGCTTGATCGGCGCGCCGTTGTCAGTGCCGTTCTCCAGATCGAGCGTGTACAGATTACCGTTCTGCCAATCGCCGATTATCACCGCGTCGAACGCCGTAAAGGCGCAGCCGGCGCGGTGCCGGTGCTCGGCTCCGTTGCTGTCGAGCCAGACGAGCTCATGCCAGCGCGGATCACCTGGGCGGCTGGTGCTGATATCAAAGCACCACGTCTTGTCGGCGCTCGGAAAAGTCAGGATGTAGAACTGATGCCCGGCAATCTGGCATGTCATTCCCATGGCATCCCGGAGCGTGGGATAGCGGGTAAGCTCGGCCTCCATCGCGAACGTCGAAATGCGCTCGACCTGATAGCCGGAGCCTTTGACGACGATACCCTTGCCACGCCGATCCTGGCTCAGCCAGTACACCGCGTTATCGATCTCGGCGATGCTGTATTTCGCTATGGTGCCCCGATCAACGAAAACGCCGGGCATGGAGGAAAACGGGAAAGAGCCCGCGCCGATATCGGTCGCGCCGGTGTTATACCAGACCTCGGTTGCCTTCTCGCCGATCAGCCACACCTCGCGCTTGGCGACGACCGCGCGCACCAGGTTGTCGGCGGCGGCTTCCTTGTTGGCGAAGTCCAGCGGATCAAGCGCGACGGTCAGCGAATTGGAAATGAAGAACTGCGGCGTGCCGGGCAGGTTGAAGATGAAAAACGTATCAAGGTAATCCACGAAGTCAGACCCGGCGAAGGGTGGCGCGGCCAGCGTGTTGATCGAGTTCGTGCCTAGCGTAATGACCCCGGCGCGCGAGGTTCCGTCCGTCACCACCAGATAGATACCATCGTCCGCCATGCCGACCGGCGTATTGATGCCACCGCTCAGCGGGAATACTGGCGTAAAGGTCCAGCCGGCGCCGATCGCATAGATCCACGGGCCGCCAGCCACATAGGCTACGCCATTGCTTGCGGTCAGGCCGCCGCGGATCGGCCCGGTTGGCGCAGTCGCCTGGAGCGTCAGCCCAGGTGTCGGGTACAGCGCAGCCTGCGCCGGCTCGCCTTGCGCGGCGGGCATAGGCTCGGAATACAGATTGACCTGCCGCTGCGCCGCCGCGATCACGCTGCGCGCGCTGTAGGCCCCGCCGGTGAGTGCAACGCGGGTCACTGAAGGCTAACAACCACTGCCGACGTTATCGGCAATCGTGACAGGCGTCGCGCTGGTCCCCGCATAGGCGATGATCTTGCATGTGCCCGCATTGGTGCCTGCCGTCGCCTCCAGCTTCAGCACGCCCGCGCCAGGTGCCGCGCTGTCCGCTGCCATCTTGGTGAGGCCCATCGCGGTGCTGGGAATGCCTGGGTTGTCGAAGCCGGTGCCAAACGACGGCAGGAAGCTCTCGCCGCTCGATGTCAGGAACCCGCGGATCGCGTTGTTTGTGAGCATCTGAACGGCGCCGGCGTCGTTGTTCGCATCCGAACCCATTAGTTTGGCGACCGGGAGCCATGTGCTGCCGCCGGACTGACTGCGCACCACGAAGCCGTCAAACTGTGTGTTGCTTTCGATCGCAATCTGGCGCGGCCAGTTGGTGCGCCCCGTGGCGCTCATAATGCTGTCCGGCGCGTTGCTCACGGCTGCCGCCAGCCAGTCCTGGCCTTCGACGCGCGAGGTGCCGTCGATGATGAGTTGGCCGGTGTTGCCGGCCACAAAGTTGGCAACCTTGAGCGGCGTGTTGCCGTTGGGGAGCGCCGTATCCGGATTGGTTATCCGACAGCCCGTGCAGTAGACGCTCCCGGTGTTTGTGACCTGGAAGCGGAAGTTGCTATAGCTGTTGGTAGCGGTCTGGCCGGGCTGGCGGATAAAGGCCCCAATGATGTCCACGGGCTGGCCGCCTGAATTGCCCACTACTATGTTATCCGTGCCGGTCGTGTCGATGACGCCGCCGATCCACTGCATGTCGGAGTTGAACAGCGAGATATCGGCCAGCAATGCAGAGAACGTATTTACCCCGTGTATCTGCATATTCGAGCAGCCGGAGAACTGGAAGTTATTGAGCGTCGCGCCCCAGACCTGCCCCTCCCACCACTGCCAGTCGGAGCCGGAATTGCACGACAGGCCGTTGCCGCCGGGCTGCTCGCAGGTCGAGCCTTCGCCCTTGAAGTTACCTTTCCACGACAGCCCGCCGCCGGTTTGGTCATAGTGGACGCAATCGCCCGGCACGTTGGCGATCTTGTCGCGGATCAGCTCGACAACGACAGTGGCCGGAGTCGGATTGGTTAGGCCCTTGACGTAGAAACCGTGCGCGGTGCCCTGGCCTGGACCATCGGCATTTGATGCAGAGGTTAACTGGCACTCGATGAAATCGACATAGGCAAAATTCCCAGGTGGCGCGACTGGAACATCCGTCGAGGTGATAGCTATCGTGACATATGCGTTGGCCGTGCCGGGGATCAGATCGAGTGTGGTCGCGTTACGGCCGGCACACTGCACCGTCACTGGAGCGTGCACCGTAATCCCGGTGAACTTGCAGTCTCCGGGTGGTATCAACACCCTTCTCGCGCCGTGATTCATGTCCCCCGCGATCGCCGCCGCCTGGAGCGCCGCAGTGTCGTTCGTCGCGCCGTCGCACTTCATACCACCGGCGTATTGCGAACTTCGCGCGTCGATTCCCGCAGCGGTATCGCCCCCGATGGTCAGGAATGAAGGTGTTCCGAGGTTGACCGCCGCGAGCGTGCAGAACAGCACAGCCCATAGCAGCGGCCAGCGCCATGAGCGCATCACCATGCCATGCCCCCGCTCATGAATCCGGGAGACGATCCGGCCGCCACGCCACTGCCGCGCCCGCGCCCCGGCAGGTTGGCGGGCATGTGCAGCTCGGATACTTGGATGTTGGCCATACGCAGCGTGTTGAGAGCGGCGCGTGCCAGGCCGATCTGATTCGGCGTCGGCTGCGGCCCCTTCGGATCGAGCGCCATGATCCGCAACGGCAGGTTGGTGGTCATAGCCTCGACGTACTCGGCGGGCACGCCGAGCGCCTGGGTTAGCGTGGTGTAGACCGGGAGCGCGCTCTTGGTCGCGATGTGAATCTCGAAGCCGGTCGGCACGATGGGATAAGGATGCAGCACGCCGACCGGAAACGCGCTGTCGTACCAGACATGCGCCGGGAAGGTGCTGAGGCCCTTCAATGTGATCCGGTTGTAATCCTCACGGGATTCGATAATGCCAAGAGGAATATCGAGAAATCCGACGCCAAGCCCTTGCGCCGTGCCGCTAACGACCATCATCACGCCGCCGTTATTCCATGTCTGCCCTGGGTTGAGTCCGGCGGGGCTCGTCGGCATCGTGCCGCCCGGTACGATCATAACGACGCCGCCGTTGTTCCACAGCGCGCCGCCGCCGAGTCCGGTCGGATCGGTAGGCAGGTAGGACAGCATAAACGACATGGTATTGGTGCCGGTTTGCAACCGCGCGAACGCGGAATCGATCCGATCCGGCCGCGGGATCGCAAAGTCGCCGGTTGGCCCCACGGTGTAGCTTGCGGCGTTGGTCGATTGGACGGCGGTATCGGCGAGCGACCAGACCAGCCATCGCCTGCGCTGCCACTGCGCCACCATGCCGGACAGCAGCGACAACACCGCGTCGGCGTCGGCGGAGCCGTCCGCCACGCTCTGCGCGTCATTGATGCGCCCGGCCGCCCGGAGCGCCAGGAATGCGACCTGGGCGCACGTTGTCGGGATGCCGCCGTGAATGGGCGCGCGCTGCTGCTGATTGTTGGCCTGGATCAGCGCGACGGCACGATCCGCACGATCGGCCTGCGACTTGTTCTCCGGCAGGCCGAACGCATCGCGCAGCCGGGTCGCGAGCGAGAGGACGATGGCGTTCGCCACACCGGCAGCAAGCGCGGGCGCGAATGCCGCCGTCATGTCGGTAAGCACCGGCAGCGTGCCGGGGATCACCTTGACGGTGCGTTCCAGGCGCCATTCGTCCAGCATTTCCCGGAGCATCGAGGTAGCGTCAGTCACGTCCTGGCTGGTCTGCGTGACGTTCTGCTGATCGGTCACACGGCCGGCGGCACGCAGCGCCAGATAGACCAGGCCGTAGCCGGTTCCGTCGTTGGCAGCGAGACCGACCGGCGGGTTGGTTTGGCGGACGTTGGCGTTGAGGAGCTGCGCCGCGGTCACCGCCATCTGGGTGATAAGATCGTCTGGCGGCATGCCATAGGCCGAGCGCAGCCGCCCGCTGAGGCACGTGAGAAGCGCGTTTTCGTTGGGCGTCCATGACGGCACGTCGGTAGCCAGGTCCGGGAACGTGGCAAGCACGGTCGGCACGGCACGGATGGTCCGCTCCAGGTTCCACTGGAGGATCATGTCGTTCAGCAGTACGAGCGCGTCCTGCGAGTCCTCGGCGGTCGCGGTTTGCCCCACGCCGTTGACGCCCGAGTTGCGCAGGGCAAGCCCGATTATGTTGTTTGCGATCGTCACTCGCTCAGTTCCACCGGACCCAAGCGCCTTGCACGACGCGGTACTCGTTGGAGCGGCTGACCGCGCCCGCCGAAGTCTCGACCGCGCCGGCATTGCTGTCCTGGACCACCAGCGACGTGACGATCTGCGAAAAGGATATCAAAACGCAGCCGCCGTCGCCCATGGCGTTGATCGGCGGCAACAGAACGGTGAGCGCGGCGATCGTGCCGGCTGGTTTGACCTGCAACGCGGGGTTTGTTTCCGTCATGACGACGGTGGCAGTGGTAAGCGGCACGACAACGCGCACCGCTCCGCAGCCGGTTCCGCGCGCTATTTCTTCGCCGCTGTACAAGCGGTATCCGCGATCGAGGGCCATGGTGTGTTCCTATGAAATGCGAGGCCGGCCGATTGCTCAGCCGGTCGCTATGGTGTCAATCAGTTGGCCGCGAGGCGCACCGCGAGTTGCGGACGGATCACGGAAATTCCCCAAAGTACATCGAGGCGAGTCGGTAAAAAGTCATTGTTGATGTCGTACTGCCGCACCAACCGGATGCTGATGCCATCCTGTTGCGCGCGTGACGCCATATCCACGCCGCGCGGCATTTCCAGATCGGCGGACGCGAACGTGGCAAAGTCCGGGTGATACGCCAGACTAATGCCCGAGGCGGTGCTCGCTGTGCCCGCGAACGTGATGGCATTGCCGTTGGCCGGCAGGACCGAGACGTTCTGCAACGCGCCGGAAGCGACGGGCGTTGGCGAGATCGTCCAGGTTGCCGCGCCGCCCGCGTTGGTGCTCAGGTTGACGAATTGCTGCAATACGCCGGTGCTCGCCTTGGTCTCGGGATGCACGCGGAACACGCCGGCAACCGTGAACACGTCGCCGATCGAGCTCGCGCCGGTGCCGACTTGCACCACGAGTTGGTTGGTCGCCAGCGAATTGACGGTGTAAGCGCCGGTTCCCGCGCCGCGCGTATACTGCGAAAGGTGCGTGTTCTCGGCCCATTCAAAGCCGGCCGTGTAGCCCATTACGCCGTCGGTGTACTGCGAGGCGATCTTCTGGCTGGACTGGAACAAGCCTTTGAGGCTGTCCACCATGTCCACGTTGTCTTGCGTGTTGATGCGGAGCTGCCACTGCTTCGACTGCGGTGCGAGATTGTCCAGCAGCAGCTTGCGCGAGGTCAAAACATTCTTGAACGTCTGCGCCGCGCCCTGGCCGTTGATCTGGTTATAGACCTGGTTGAACGAAAGGATCGACCGGCTCTCGATATCGGCCGCGATGATCGCTGCGGCCGGCTCGATGTACCGCTCGGTAAAGCGATCCATGCTCATCGTGAGATCGGTCGTGTTGAACGCCATATCCACGCCGGAGACGTTCGACACGGTGAGGGTGACGTTCTGTTCCACCGTGTTCTGCGGGCTGAGCGTCATGGTGTTCTGGCGGATGGTGTACTGGTTCGGAATGCGGATGCGCAGCGATTGGCCGATCTTGGCGCCGGACTGCGCGAAACTGTCGTCGTACTCCTTGTTGATACTGCCGACGAAGTTGAGCTTCTGGTGCAGTATCGCAAGGGTTTTCGCGGTAAGCATGTTTGGAGTGATAAGCGTATTGGTGGCGTTCGTGGCCATGGGTGCGGCCCTTTCGTGACAGAGATACGGGGGCGCCCCTCACGCGCATGGCGTTCTCGGGGCTGGTCTCTGTCGCGGAATTCGGGTAGCCGCAGCGGCAGGATGGGCACGACACAGCGCCATATACCGGGCGCGGCGGTTTGGAGGCACTTATGGTAGAGTCCGATGATAATAGCACCCCCGGACCTGCGTTGTTTCTTGTTGGGGTTTGTATCTCCGTAGGTTTGGCTATTTTCTATGGAGAGCCGTGGTGGGAGGGCGTGGGTTTGTGGTGGGTCGCCTTCGAGCTAACGTGGCGCGACTAGTTAAGTCCGCGCTTCTCTCGGAGCTGCTTCGCGTAGTATGCGGTCAGTTGCTCGGCCGTCGCGGTGAATTCATTGAACTCCGCCCGCGCGCTCGCGCCGTTTAACTGCCGGATCGGCGCCGGTGCGTTCGAGACACGCCGCGCGGCCGGCGCCGGCTTGTCCCGCATTTCCGCCGCGAATTTGCCCAGCGCAATCGCCCGCGAGCGTTCCGAGCGAAGCCCCGCAATCGCCTCCAGCGCCTCGGGATCGTCAGCAAGCGCAGCCGCGACCTTGGCGCCGTCCGGTGTCTCGACCAGCAACTCGGCCAGTCCGCTATCGGCGCCCATCGCCATGAGCGACTGGCAGCGTTCCGTCCAGTCCGGGTATGACGCCCGCCCCTGCTCGTGGAACCGCTCCACGCGCGCCCTGACCGCGCCCTGTTGTTCGCCTTCCGCGCGCGCACGCTTTATGTCGTCCTGTGTGAGCGCGCGGTTGGGGTCCGGTTCATGGGTTGCGCCGGAGCGCAGCCGCTCGTTCTCGCCGGCAAGCCGGGCGCGTTCCTGCTCGCCGGCGGATAGACGCGCGGACATCGCGGCAATGCGCCGCTCGATCCGGCTTTGCTTGACTTCGGCCTCGGTAGGCTCAGCTTTGGTCTCGGTCTCGGTAGCCGCAGCGCCTTCAGTTCCGGGCGCGTTCGGATCGACGGTAGCCGCAGCCGGTTCCGCTTGCGCGCCGCCCGGCGGGGCGGTTTCGGTCTCGCTCATGGTATGCTCATGTGGTGGTTGGAGGTCGTGATGATTGACGGTCTATTCGGCGCGTTGTTCGGTGCGCCCGTTTGCGTCAGCCCGGCGGCACAACAGAATGCGACCGATCAGCAGCTACGCCAGTCGCAGGTGGTGTACGCCAATGCGAATGCGTCATTCCTGACGTGGAATACGATGGCCGTTCCGCCCGGCATTTACTGGCGGCAAACGGGCGGCCGGACGTGGCGCGTGACGATACAACGTTAACGCTGGCTCCTCTGCGCCCCGCCGCCGACGCGATCGGCCGCCGACCTGCGCTCCGCCTTCTCCGGCGTGGCTTCCACCGCGTCGGCCCAGGCGTCGGGGTTGTCGCGCATGTCGTCGTGCAGCGCCTGCGCGTGCGCGCGGTCGCCGGTCGTGTGGCTCAGGTGCACCAGGCGCACCACGGTGGCGCACATCGCGGCCACGGAAGCCCGGATGCCTACCGCGTCGGCGACCGCAGCGCGGTTGCCCTCCACCGTGGTCAGGTCGTGCGTGGTGTCGACGGGTGCGGCGTCGGCGGGCTCGTCGGGTGCGTCTTTCGTGGTGCTCATTTGGGGTCGTCTCCTTCGATGACGCGGAATGCGCCACTGTCGAAATCCGGGTCGGATCGGTGCATCGTCCCGCGCTGTATCGCGCCGGCGGCGTCATCGCGTGCCAGACGTTGCTCGATTGCGGTCAGGCGTGCATTCCAGTCGTTGAATGCCGTCATAAGCGAGAAGACAAGCCGGTGCGTCGGTTCCATCGTCTCGCTTTGGATTGTGGCGGCGGCATCCGCGCGCGCCAGGCCTTGCTCGATCGAGGTCAGACGTGCACTCAAGTCGTTGTATGCCGTCATAAGTGCGAAGAATTCTGAAGCGGTTGCAGGCATCGGACGTTGCTTCTCGTCCATCATCACCACCGATACAGACCGAGGCGCGGGCCGGCGAGGCCGCCGAACAGCAACAGCACGACCAGTACGATCAGCACGATACCGAGCAGGTTGCCGCCGCCGAAGCTCACCGCGCCGGTGCGATAGCCGTAACCGCCGCCGAACAGTATTAGCACCACGAGGAGGATGATAATCAGGTCCATCGGCGACTCCTACTGCTGCGGCGCGGCCGGGTCGTTCGGTGCCTCGCAGTCGGTCCCGGAAACGAAGGCGTAGAACGCCCGAGCCGCTGTTAAGATCTCCTCTGCACCGGCGTCCCGAAATGTGAGGGTCGCCATACGCAGGCACTCCAAACGGTTGCCCTCGGTGTTATCCTCACTCATGGCCCAGCCTCCGCTCCGTTGCCCGCACCATTTGCTCCCGCTGGCTCCGGCGGTGCAATGGCCTGGGCGTGTTCCGCGTCGGCCGCCGAATGTTCCTGCATCACCGGAAGCGCCGGCATGCCGAGCATACCCGACAACAGCGACCGGATGATAACCTGCGCCGCAACCGGATCGGCCGCCGCAACCGCCTTCAGCCGCTCGGTTTCCGCCTGGTAGTCCGCGATCTCGTTACCCGCGCCCTTGTCCTTCGCCGCGAGCTGCGCCGTTTGGAGTTGCTGTTTCAGCGCCGCGATCTCCCCATCCGCTTTGCCCAGGAGCTCATGGGCCTGCGCCTGCGATTGCTGCATCGCCTGCTGGAGCTGCTGCACCGCCGGATCGGGCGCGCCGGCCTTGTACTGCGGCGGCAATCCGCGCCGGAGCCGTTCTGCCAACTCGTCCGCGCCGGGAAAGTCAGAATTCTGCGCCCAGAAGTCGCCGACCACCTGAAACGCGGCGGGGTTCTGCTGCATGATTTGCGAGAACGCGTTGGCCGCTTCCTGCCGCTGCGTGCCGAACGGCGGCCCCACATCCGCCTCAACGTCGTACGATCCAACCGTCGGGTTGAAGATGACCTGCGCGTTCGGCTGGTCCGGGTCGGCGTCGATCGCATCCGCCTGCTGCGGTGTTACCGGCTGAGGACCGTTCGGCGTCATCACGACATGCTGGTGCGCATCCGGCGCGTTTGGCACGATATGCACGTCCGAATCGCTGCCGTCCTCCGCCATGATCTTGGTCACACGTGCCACATCGTAAATCTTGGGTATCAGATCGAGCAGAATTCTTCCAACTTGCCGGATCGCCTTGGCCTGGTTATCCACGAAATGGTACGTCGCGTTATCGCCCTGCCGCTGGCGCTGCTGGATTGCCACGCCGCTGCGTTCATTGGACGGCTGGCCCATCTCGGCCTGATACTGGCCGGAGACCATCATCATGTCCTCGCGGGCAATGTTCATGCCCTGGAGGAATGCTTGCGCCATGACGGGCGGATCAACACGAGTGGGCCGCTCGATTGGCTGGCCGTTATCGTCGATATCATTGTAATATAGCACAGACCACGATGCCGTGTTTGCGCTATCCCATTGGTTCGTGTGCCCCTCGGTGGCACGCGTCGAAGCGGTCCATGGCGATTTAGTCTGCAACGCCACCTGTTCGACCGCCTGCGAGGACCAGTAGTTGTACATCTGCTGCGCACCGATCAGCGCGCGGGTATGGCCCTTCAGGTCCATCACGTTGTCGATCACCGTCTCCTCGCCGATCACCGGGACAAGGGGAATATATTTCCCGAGCCACGCCTGACGCTTATCGATCCGGTTGCCGACAATATGAAAGCATTCGACTTCCGGCGCCGATATTTCCCGCGACTTCACGATGTCCGGCTTGCGCGCCTCCAGCTCGCCGTCCGCCATGTCGCTTTCGCGTATGGTCGAGCCGTCCGTCATCAGGTGCAGCGTGTCGTTGTCATTCGACCGGCGCCAGTATTTCGCCTCACGGACGTGATCCTTGTCGCTCCAGTCGTCGGTATTGTCGAACGTGTTTATTGGGCTGTCAGACTTGCCGTTCTCGGCTTCGTACAGGTCGCGCGGCGTGTCGTTGAACTCGAATGCGAAGCGCCCGTCCGCCTTGTCATAGTCGCGGGCATCCGGGTCAAAATAGATGGTGCGCGGCTTGTTCTTCCGGCGGACGTATATCTCCTGATCGAACGACTCTTCGTCGGCAAAGTCGGTCTCGACGCCGATCACGCCGTAGCCGGCATCCACTTGATGAAAAAACGCCGTGCTGTATGCGTCAATCGCCTTCGACTGGTATTCGATACGCCGGATGATACCGGAGAAGATTTGCGCCGCCTCGTATGTTGCCCGGCCGCCGGTTGGCGTGACTTTTATCTGGGCCTTGTGCTGGCGTGCGTCGTTAATGATTTGCAGGTTATGCTGGCGGACCTTGTTGTGCGTGAGACACGGCCGGTCGCCGCGCGCCTTCTGCACCGTCTGGTCCCATTGCCAGTTGTTGTACTGATCGCCGGCCGAGAATTTTGAGTCGGCCTTGGCGTTGGCGGTGGCCGTGGCGTACCAAGTATGGCAACGCTCCCATCGCGCTTTCGCCTCGCGAAGTATCTCCGCGTCGCCGGCTCTTACGCGCGTTCGGGCCACTAGGCGCGCCTGCTCACTCGCGCGAACCGCACGCGCCTCGGCAGTGGTTTCGCCTTCCATCGGGGGTCGAAGTAGCCCGGTGCGTCCATCATTATCGGATGGATGGAGATCGTCACGGTAATAGTCTGCGCCATCACGTCCCCGTCCGTGCGGTGCCTGCCGCAAGCCAGTTAGGGTTGGCACCTTGCTGATTACCGAACTGCTGCATCAAGTGGTCGCGCCACGCCGGGATTTGCCACAATGTTGCTAGATGCTCGGGAGCGAGACCCGCCTGCAACCAGCCGCTCACAACTTGCCCTGGCATCTGATTTAGGTTTCCAAGGTCAGCGTTCGGCATCGCATCGCCGCCATTGGCATACGGCGACGCAACCATTGAGGGATCGGCGTTGGCCTGTCCGGGACGCAGCCGCGATAACATGCCGATAAAACCGGCCTGAGGCGGTGGCCCTAGGTAATTGAACGGCGTTGCCATCACGCCCCCATCCATACGTTCGCGCCGCGCTCGCTGTGCTCGCGTGGCGGCGTGGCGGCTTTCGGCTTCTCGGCCTGCGGATCGGTAGCACCTTGTGCACCCGTGCCAGCGGCGTCCGCGCCGTGGCTTGCCTCGTCATGCACGGGCTCGGCACGCCATACGCCCATCTTCTCGTTCCATTGGCGGCGATATGCGCGCAGCATCTTGATACCCACGTCGCAGCCCTCCGCGTCAAAGTATGATTTCGGTAGGATCGCTCGCATTGCCGCGACGCGATCGGCCGGGTTTGACGCGGCAACAACCTGGATCGGCCGCACGCCAAGGCCGAGCAGGTATTGGCGGCGGGAGCGCCCTTGTTGCGACAACTCGCGCACTTCTACGTCGTGCGGCAGTATGTGGCGCTTGTAGACGTAGGGCTCGGCCAGGATGTTCTTGGCGTAGATGTCCAGGCCGACGCCGTTATCCTGGTAGTACTTCAGCCATCGCCACTCGCCACGGGGAGAAATTTGGAATGACCAGACCGCGCCATAGTCTGCAATGCCGAGGTCCCACGATGTGAACACAGGCAGTGCCGGGTCGTAGAGCACGCGGGTAATGCGGCCCTCGCGCTGCGCCGCGTCCATCCATTTGCCGTAATACGAGCCGGAGTTTGGCGAGTCGAAGCTGCACTCCAACTCCTGGGCGAATTCTTCCTCCGTCATTTCCTCGCGCAATCGCTTGATCGCCTTCGCACTGAGCGCATTGGTCCGCGTGTAATCGAGCAGATAGCGGCTATAACCGGATGACTTGCCGGCGCGGTCGAATGCGGCTTGCAGCAGTCCGCGCCCCTTTGGCGTGCCTGAGCGAACCAGCGTGCCCTCGCGATCCGCCAGCATCGGTTCGATCACCAGCGGGACCATGCTCGGCGGCGTGTCATCATATTCGTCCACTGTCACGATGTCCGCATATCCGCCGCGCCACGAGTCCGGATTGTCCGCGCCGCCGCACTGAAATATCCCGCCGTTCGGAAAGCGGATTGCCATGTCGGCCTTCGCAATCGAGGCGCCGGGAATTGCCATCGATGCCAGCATGGTTGCATCCCATAGCCCGGTTCGTTTCCACATGACTGCGGTCGGGAGGATATGCACGGCACGCGGCAACGGCTTCGGCTCAGTCAGTGCGCGCTTAAAGCCTTTCCAAAGCAGACCGAGCGACTTGCCGGCTCGACGGTGCACAACAGCGACGATGCGCAGTGCCTGGTCATCGATCAGCGCCCGCTGCCAGAAACGCGGCGCGAACGGCAGGACGATCTCACGGGTCGGTTGCTGGCGCGTCTTCTGGTGCATCAGGCTCCGTTGCCGGCGGCGTCGCGTCCGCCCAGCGGAACGACACGGCGAACGGCGTATCTGGGTCGGCGTTGCCGATCAGCGTCGGCGGCTCTTTCCACCCCATGCGCGCCTGGGTCCACCATTGCGCCGCGCGGACTTCCGGTTTGATCTCGGATTGCGCGTGGTACTGCACGCCGCCGATGACCTGCGCCGGACGTGCGCGCTGGCCGACCGCCATCTTGTGCAGCGAGGCGATCACCGCCGCGTTGGCTTCGCCGGCACCGGTGGCAATCTCGCGCCTGAAGTGCTTGCGCAGCGTGCCTTTGCTGATCTTGCGGCTGAGGCATTCGCAGATGGCCCATGCCTCGATGCCGCCGGAGACCATCACGCGCACGAGCTGGCGATCCTGGTCGGTCGGCACGAACGGCGGCTGGCCCATCTTCGGTGGCGCGGCAACGGGCGGCGGCGGTGCGGGCGGCTTGCGTGCGGCGCGGCGGCGGGGTTTCGGCTTGCGGGCCGGCATGCGGTATCCTGGGTTGAGCGATGGAGGGGCGGATGGCGTCGGAAATGGTGGATCGTATCTGCGACCTGCTGATGGAGCATGGTTGTGGAAATAGTGAGCAATGCGAGAAGACGGCCCGTGCCGCCATCGCCGCGATGCGCGATCCGACCGAGGCGATGGTTACGAAGGTTGCAAAAGGAATGCGTAACGTCCGTTACCTGCAAGACGAAACCAGGGAAACCATAGCTATCGACGCCTGGAAAGCTATGATCGACGCGGCGCTCGTGGAGTAACGCCCTACTTGGCGGAGTCTCCTTCGATGACGCGGAATGCGGCGGGGTCGGTACTTAGGTCAAGCCGGTGCGTCGGTGC
>DATMND010000283.1:0-10395 GCA_035569235.1 Acetobacteraceae bacterium
ACGCGTGGCACCCGGCGATTGGCGGGCATTGACCTCAATAAAGCCCGCAACCGTCACGTGGCCGACGCGGTTATTGACCTCTCTACACGACCCGGCGGCTTCACACTGGCACAGTTCGCGGAAACCGTGCGCCAGCGCTCAGGCCAGGACGCCACCACATACTCGACACGCAACGCGGCCTACGATATGGCAAAGATGGTCGGAAAAGCGCTGCTCCGCCGGATCGAGCGATCACGTCGCTACACTGTCGATCCGCCGGGGATCAGAACCCTTTGCGGCTATCTCCGCCTCCGCGAGAAAGTCATCAAGCCGCTGCTGGCCGGCAGCGTCCGCCCCCGCGGTCCGAGGCCGAATCACCGTACCGCTCTGGACGAACACTACATCGCACTACGCCAGGAACTCCGCCGGACCTTTTAAACCCTCGGCCTCGCGGCAACCTGAGCTATGATGCACCTGCGATGCCGCATCATTCCTAAAACGATTTGACAGGATTTTTGGCAGGTCCACAATAACGCCAACATGTTGTTGTTCGTGCTTCCGTTAGAGGCCCTATAGCTCGGCGCGACTGTGAAGAGCGCGGCGTGCTTCGCGGCCTCACGATAATTGTGAAACAACCCACGCTGCCGCAGGTCCGTTGAAGCGCTGGACGGAAGCATCGCAACCGTCCGTGCTTGACGAACAAGGAGACGAACATGGCCGAACAGCGGCATACAGGCAATCCTGGGAACTTCGCGGAGGACCGTGAGAAGGCTTCGCGCGCCGGACAGGTCGGCGGACAGCATAGCTCAGGCAACTTTGCGAATGATCGGGAACGCGCAGCTGAAGCTGGCCGCAAGGGCGGCGAGCGCAGCCACGGCGGCGGCGGCGCCGAACACAATCCTGGCAACTTCGCGCAGGATCGTGAGAAAGCGTCCGAGGCCGGCCGCAAGGGCGGTCTGCGCTGAATGCATTATCTGAACTAAAGAGTTCCGATCGTAGGGGGCGGGTCGTCCGGCATCAGTCGGGCGACCCGTTCCGCTTGAACCCGGGAGTCGGACAATGGCTGATCCAGACAAGCGGCCTGCCGTGCCGTCCAACAAGGGCGGACAGATCGAGGAGCGCATTCGTTCCGCTCGCGACAGTTTGCCCGGCCGGCGGGATGGTCTGCCGAAGGGCGCGCTCGGCGGTCCGCCGACAGACCCACAGGGCGATGAGAACCGCGAACCGCCGGCGGGTGCACCAATTATTCCACGATAGCAGCGGGACCGCTGTTGGTGCGTTGTGAGGAAAGTGAAGGAGGCGATCGTGTCGGAAATGTCGGAATTGCAGCTAACCAGTTCGGCGCCGATCATCGGCGAGATCCACGAGGTGCGGGCGACTTTTACCACGCCGGATTTGATGCAGAATGCGATCACGCAACTCGAGATGTCGGGATTTGACAGGGCGGACCTGAGCCTTCCGGAAGTCAACCCGCCGGACGAGTTTGCCACACCCGAAGCCGGGGCGCGGCCGGCCGACACCGAAGAGGATGCCCGCCAGGCCCGGACGCTGCAAACCAGCGCAACCGCCGCCATCGCCGCCATGGCCGCCGGCGGAGCGGTGATCGCGACAGGCGGCGCGGTCGCACCGGCGATTGCCGCCGCCGTCGTTGGCGGTGGCATGTTCGGCACCGCGGCCTACGCAATCAGCAGCGTCACCAACAGCGAGGAGCAGGAGGACCGTGAGCACAAGGCCGCCACCGGCACGTTGGTCCTGTCGGTGCGAACTCCCAACGAGGAGAAACGGAGTGACGCTGAGGTTATTCTTCGCTCGGCCGGTGCGACGTCGGTCCAAGCCCGTTAGGCACATCAGACGCACACGCACAGTTGCAACGCCTTCCATGCGAACGATGGGATGGGGCGTCGGTTATTGCTCTGTCGTGCGGTGGATCGCGGACGGAACGTCACTCACGGCAAGCGCACACATCGAGCGGCTGGTTGGCCGCAATCACAGCGAGGATGCCTATGGCCACGACGAAGACATTGAACGATCTGATGCTCTCATTCATGCAGGACATCTACTACGCCGAACGTCAGATTTTGAAGGCGCTGCCAAAAATGGCGAAGGCGGCGCAGAACGAGGATCTCAAACAGGCATTGATGCACCACCGCGAGGAAACCCAAGGTCAGGTTGATCGGCTGCAAAAGGCATTTGATGCGCTTGGCAAACGGGCGCGCGCCCAAACCTGCGAGGCGATCAACGGATTGATCGAGGAGGGTGACGAAGTGATCGAGGAATTTCAGGAAGGTACGGTGCGTGATGCAGGCATCCTCGCCAACGCCCAGGCGGTCGAGCACTATGAGATGGCGCGCTATGGCACGATCGTCGCGTGGGCAAAGACCTGCGGCCAGGACCAGGTGGCACAACTGATGCAGGAGACGCTGGAGGAGGAAAAAAAGGCCGACACGCTTCTCAATGGCCTCGCCAAAAAGAACATCAATCGGGAGGCGATGAAGCAGGCGGCCTGAGCGTCCTATAGTCCGTTGTCAACGGAATAAGGCGCAGTTGCAACGCAACTGCGGCGTTAGGAACCGAGACAAGACAGGCGGGGCGGTTGGCGCGTGTAATTTCTCACCGGCCGCCTCGTCCTTGTCATCCCCGCTGTTCTGCTCGTCATCCCCGCGAAAGCGGGGACCCAGTTGCCGCCTGGGTCCCCGCTTTCGCGGGGATGACGACAAGAGGAGTGGGGATGACGACAAGAGGAGTGGCGATGACGATAAGAGGAGTGGGTACGACGAGACGAGGTGTCGGTATACGAAGAGTACTGCGGGATACGAACAGTACGGCGGGGAGCACAGCGGACACGACGAGGAGCACAGCAGAACGGAGCACCCGAACGATGACAAGCAGGCAAGCCGACGAGAAGCATGATCGGACCATCGAGGACAGCTTCCCCGCGAGCGACCCGCCCGCCTCGACCGGCATCACCGGACCGCGGGCGAAAGGTCAGGGCCGACCCAGGCGCGGTCCAAAGGACAGCCCGGAAACACCCGAAGACCTCATGGAAACTGCCGGCGACCTATCGCCAGATTAAGGATCGGTTCATGATTTGCGCCTAACGGGTCACCGGTGCCATCGACGGTTCAGCCCCCGTCGGTCAGGCCAAACATGCAGCAGGAGCCCGTCATGCTTGTTCGCGAACTGATGACCCGAAATGTCGAATCGACGACGCCCACCACCACGCTGACCGACGCAGCGCGTAAAATGCGCGACCGCAATATCGGCTGTCTGCCGGTCAATGACACCGACGGCTTCATTGGCATGCTCACTGAAAAGGACCTTACCACGCGCGCAACCGCCGAGGGCCTCAACCCGACGACCACGACGGTGCGCCAGGTCATGACCAGTGGCATAACTTACTGCCACGACGACAACAGCATCGAGGACGCCTTACGCACGATGGAAGATAAGCACATCCACCATCTCCCGGTTCGTCTCAGCGGGTCGAACAAGGTGATTGGTATCGTGTCGCTATCCGATCTCGCCCTGAAAGGTCCGGATGCACTCTACACGAACATTGCAAAGCTTGCCTTCCAAAGTGCGTCGCAGAACCAGGCAAATACGGCTCGACGAACGAACTGACGCTGCGCGCGGTCGCGGCAACCATACCTCCTCGCCGGGGCAGAAGCAGACCATGACGGGGGAGGTGCCGGGTTAAGAGACAGTCAGTCGAAACGGCGGTCGCCATTGGCGAGCCGATCGACAAGATCATCTGACCGCTGGCGAGATACCCAGCAACCGATCGTTACGCCGAACGGTTGCCTCCGCCCTTCCCCGCCGCAAACCGCACCGCCTCCTCCGCGGCGCGGAGCAACGCGCGCGCCTTCTGCCGCGTCTCCTCAAATTCAAACTCCGGATCGGAGTCCGCCACCACGCCGCCGCCGGCCTGCACATACATCGTGCCGTCCTTTACCAAAGCGGTGCGCAGGCCGATGCAGGTGTCCATCGTGCCGTTGGCGGCGAAATAGCCGATGCATCCGGCGTAGATGCCACGCCGGGATGGCTCCAGTTCCTCGATGATCTCCATCGCACGCACTTTGGGTGCACCCGACAGAGTGCCCGCCGGAAATCCGGCAATCAGCGCATCCAGCGCGTCCAGACCCTCGCGCAGTTTTCCCTCGACGTTCGACGAGATGTGCATCACGTGGCTGAAGCGCTCGACCACGAAGCTCTCGGTCACCTTGACCGATCCCAGTTCCGCCACGCGCCCCACATCGTTGCGGCCAAGATCGAGCAGCATCAGATGCTCGGCGCGCTCCTTCGGATCGTTGAGAAGCTCGGCCTCGAGCGACTGATCCTCCTCATATGTGGTGCCACGCCTCCGCGTGCCGGCGAGTGGGCGCAGCGTCACGATGCCGTCGCGCAGACGCACCAGGATCTCGGGGCTTGAGCCCACCACCGCGAAACCGCCGAAGTCGAGGAAGAACAGGAACGGCGCCGGGTTGATCCGCCGCAATGCGCGGTACAGCGCGAACGGCGGCAGGGCGAACGGAACGGAAAATCGCTGGCTCGGCACAATCTGGAACGCGTCGCCGGCGGTGATGTACTCTTTCACTGTCACCACCGCCGCCAGGAACGCTTCCTTGGTGAAATTCGACGCCGGCGCCGGAACTTCGGGCAAGACGACCGGCGGTGCGGGATGCGGCAGCGGCCGATCCAACGCCGCGCCGGCCTCATCCAGCCGCATATGCGCCGCCTGCCACGCGGCATCGGCGGATACCGCCTCGCCCGGATAGACCGGCGCGGCCAGGGTCAGTTCGTCGTTCACGTTGTCGAAAATCGCGAACAGGGTGGGACGGATCAGCAGCGCCTCCGGCACCCCGAGCACATCGCGGTTCTTTGCCGGCAGCACCTCCATCAGCCGTACCATGTCGTAGCCGAGATAGCCGACAAGTCCGCCTGCCATCGGCGGCAGATGGGGCGGCACATCGAGCCGCGTCTCGCCGATCAGCGCGCGCAAGCTCTCGAGCGCCGGCCGGCCATCCGCGACGAAGGCGTGTGGCGCCGAACGGGCGTGGCGGTTGATCTCGGCGCGGCCGTCGCGACAGCGCCAGATCAGGTCAGGCTCCATGCCGATGATCGAATAGCGCCCACGCGCCGCGCCACCTTCCACGCTCTCGAGCAGGAACGAATTCGGCCTGCCATGGGCCAGCTTCAGGAACGCCGCGACTGGCGTCTCGAGATCGGCCACGCCGCCGCGCCAGACCAGTGTGCCCCGCCCCGCATCATATGCGGACCGGAAGCTGGCGAAACCTGGAGTGACCGTGACGTTCATGGATTACTGACCGGTGACCGTGTCGAGGACAGGCTGATTGATCTGCGGCTGGGAGCGCTCGCGCAGCGCGTCGGCGAATATGGCGGCAAGGTCGTCGGCGCTGGAGCGGGCCACCGCCTCGCGTACCTGCGCATAGCCGGCAGGATCAGCCTTCGGGTCGGCCTCGACGATCTCGGCCGGCACGGCGACGATGTAGTCGTCGCCCGACGCGCCCATCGTCGGTTCGCCTGGCTTCAGGCCGAACAAGACCTGCTGGAGCTGCGACGGCATTCCCTCGGCCCCGGCGTCGCGAGTGACAAGCGGCGTCCGGCGCACGGTCACGCCGGCGACGGTGGCGGCATCGGCCAGCGACTGGCCGCCCTTCACCGCTGCAAGCAGCTTGGCGGCAGCCTGCTCCTGCGCATGGCGCCGCGCATCGCGCGTCCAGTCGGCCGCGACCTGCTCCTTGACCTCATCGAACGGCTTTTCCGCCGGCGGGGTCACTTCTTCCACGCTGATGGCGTAGTAGGCAGAACCGCCTGTGGACGGCGTCTGCACCTCGATAAGCCGCAGCGGATCGCCCTTCTGCACATCGAACGCCGCCTTGATCAGCGCTTTTCTGAGTTCGGCCGGTCCCGGAATCGGCGCCGGCGTCCCGTCCTTGGTGTTGCCCTCGGCGTTGAGCGTGCCGGCAACCCCGACCAGACCGAGGTCGCTGGGGATTTCGTCGATGCCCGCGCCGCTGCCGAGCACGTTGTCCACCTTGTTGGCGCGATCGTACAACAGTTCCGCCGCCTTGGCCGACAGCATTTCCGTGCGGATCTCCGCCTTCGCGTCGTCGAAGCTCTGCGTGCTGCCCGGCGTGACCTTGGTAACCCGGACGACATACCAGCCGAGCGCCCCTTTGGTCGGGTCCGACACGGCATCCGGCGTGGCGGCGAACACGCCGCGAGCCAGGTCCGTATCGGGAAACTCCTTCTCGGTGGCATCGTCCAGCGTGACCCCAGATCCACCCGCTTCCTGTGCGGCCTTCTGCATCGCGGCCCAGTCGGCGCCGCCCCGCCAAGCAGCTGCGAGCGTGGCAGCCTTTGTCTCGTCCGACACCGAGATCACTTCGGCCGACCGCTTCTCCGGCTTGATGAACAGCGACTTGTGCTGTTCGTAGGCCGCCTGCACATCGGCGTCCGTGATCGGGATGTCCTTCGCCAATGTCTCCGGCGACAGCACGATCGCCTTGATCCTGCGGAATTCCGGCGTGGCGTAGAGGTCCGGGTGGTTGTCGTACCAGCGCTGCAGCTCCGCCGTGGTCGGGGCCGGCGGCTCGGGTGCGGCGCCGAACGGGAATTCAACCATGTCGGCCGACCGCTTCTCGAACTGGCCCTGGAACAGCGGGCGCAGCAGAACCTCCGGCGTCGCCGCTCCGGCACCCACCGCGCCCAGCACCTGCCGCTGCGACAGATCGGTGCGCATCATGTCGAGGAAGCGTGGCTCGGTAAGCCCGTTGTTGCGCAGCACGTCCTCAAAGGTCTGCTTGTCGAACTGGCCGTTTGCGCCATGGAATGCCGGCATCGTGAGGACGGTCTGGCGAACGGCCTGGTCGGGCGTGACAACGCGGAGATTCTGCAATTCCTGCTGCAGCGCCGTCTGTGTGATCAGGTGCTGCAGCGCTTCCTTGGCGACGCGACTGCGCATGTCCGGAGTGGGCTCCTGCCCGGCCGGCAGGTTGCGGGTCAGTTGCGTCAACTCGCGCTGATAGGTTGCCTGAAGCAACGAGCCCTCGATGGTCTGTCCGCCGACCTTCGCCGCCCAGGTCTGGGTGCCGACCAGGCGGATGACATCGCCGACGCCCCAGGAGACGAAGGCGAGCACCATGATCAGGAAGAAGCCGCGAACCACCCAAGTATCGAGGTAGCGGCGAAAGGAAGCGATCATCAGACAGTCCAGTGCGACGGTGGGGCAGCATATACGAGCCGAGGGCGGGCTTTGCCAGCGTTCGGTCTTTGAGGTACCAGCGGCACGCGGCACGAACTGATTATCCGAGGGAATGCCATGCGCCAGCTGATCGCCGGGAACTGGAAGATGAACGGACTGCGCGCCGATGCGATCGCGCTGGCCGAAGGGGTTCGCGCCGGTGTTCAAGGCATGGCCTGCGAACTGCTGGTGTGTCCGCCGTTCACCGTCCTTGAAGCCGTCGCAAAGGTCCTCGAAGGCTCGGCGGTCTCGGTCGGTGGCCAGGACTGCCACACCGCGCGAAATGGAGCGCACACTGGCGACGTGTCGGCGACCATGCTGCGCGATGCGGGGGCCACCTGGGTGATCCTCGGCCATTCGGAGCGGCGGCAGAACCACGGCGAGACCGACGAACTGGTCCGCGAGAAGGTGCTGGCCGCGGTCGAGGCCGGCCTGATCCCCATCGTCTGCGTCGGCGAGACGGAGGAGCAGCGGGCTTCAGGCCAGGAGACCGAGGTGGTGGGCTGGCAACTGGCCGGCAGCCTGCCCAAGCCGTTCACCGGCGTGGTGGCCTATGAGCCGGTGTGGGCCATCGGTACCGGGAAGACGGCGACCGATCAGGATGTGGCGACGGTGCATGCGTTCGTGCGCGAGGAACTGGTGCGGCAATTCGGCGAGGCGGGGCATGGGCTCCGCATTCTTTACGGCGGCTCGATGCGTCCATCGAACGCAGCGGCGCTGCTGGCCGTGCCGCATGTCGGCGGCGGGCTGATCGGTGGCGCCAGCCTGAAGGCAGAGGACTTCCTGGCGATTGCCCGGGCCGCCCGAGAAGCGTAGTAGCCGACGCCTGCTAAGAGTTAAGAGTTCCCCCTCCCCCTTGCGGGAGGGGGTTAGGGGGAGAGGCCTACCGGACGGCGCAACCCCCTCCCCCTAACCCCCTCCCGCAAGGGGAGGGGGAAACGCTTTGCCCCGGGGACCCTAGATGACCACCGTCCTGCTGATCATCCACCTGTTCGTCACGCTCGCGCTGATCGGCGTGGTGCTGATCCAGCGCAGCGAGGGCGGCGGCCTGGGGATCGGCAGCTCCCAGGGCATGGGCGCCTTCATGTCCGGTCGCGGCACGGCAAACCTGCTGACCCGCACCACGGCCATCCTGGCCACCCTGTTCATGGGGCTCTCGCTGGTCCTTGCGCTGTTGAACCACGGCACAGGCGGCGTCGCCGGCTCGCTACTGGAGAATCCGGCCCCGGCCTCCGCCCCAAGCCCCGGCGGGGCGCTTCCCGCAGCGCCTCCACCGACGTCCCAGGCGCCCGCGCCGCCCGCACCGCCGAAGGGCCCCTCGGTCCCGACCAACTGAGCCCCGTATGACGCATGCGTGATGAAGCGCGGGCGGGCTTCCCGTCCGCCGATTCGGGTTCGTATACTGGTCGCCCATGACGCGGTATGTGTTCATCACCGGCGGCGTGGTCTCCTCCCTCGGCAAAGGAATCGCCTCTGCGTCGCTCGGCGCCCTGTTGCAGACGCGCGGGTTCTCCGTCCGGCTGCGCAAGCTCGACCCCTACCTGAACGTCGATCCCGGCACGATGAGCCCGTACCAGCATGGCGAGGTCTACGTCACCGATGATGGCGCCGAGACCGATCTGGACCTCGGGCACTACGAACGCTTCACCGGCGTGGACGCCAACCGCTTCGACAACGCGACCACCGGCCGCATCTACTCCGAGGTGATCGCCAAGGAGCGGCGCGGCGACTACCTCGGCGCGACCGTGCAGGTGATCCCTCACATCACCGACGCGATCAAGGAAGCGATCGTCCGCGACACCGCCGGCCTGGACTTCGTGCTGGTGGAGATCGGCGGAACGGTCGGCGACATCGAGAGCCTGCCGTTCCTGGAAGCAATCCGCCAGCTCGGCAACGAGCTTGGGCATGAGCGGGCAATGTTCGTGCACCTGACCTTGGTGCCGTACATCCCGTCCGCCGGCGAGCTGAAGACGAAGCCGACGCAGCATTCGGTCAAGGAACTGCTGAACGTCGGCATCCAGCCGCAGATGCTGCTGTGCCGCTGCGACCGGCCAATCCCGGAGAACGAGCGCCGCAAGATCGCGCTGTTCTGCAACGTGCGCCCGCGGTCTGTTGTTGCCGCGCTCGACGTCGACACGATCTATGCCGTGCCGATCGCGTATCACGCCGAGGGCATGGATCGCGAGGTGCTGCGGCATTTCGATCTGCCGTCAGATGGGGACCCAGATCTGTCGCGCTGGCAGGACATCGTCGAGGCGATCCGCGCGCCGGAAGGCGAAGTGCGCATAGCCGTGGTGGGCAAATACATCAACCTCCTGGACAGCTATAAGTCGCTGGCCGAGGCGCTGGCGCATGGCGGCATCGCGAACCGGGTGCGCGTTCAGCTCGACTGGGTCGACAGCGAGGTGTTCGAACAGGATGGCGCGGTGCACCGGCTCGAGGAGGTGAACGGCATCCTGGTGCCGGGCGGGTTCGGCGAACGCGGCACCCCGGGCAAGATCGAGGCGGTGCGCTTCGCGCGCGAAAGGAACGTGCCGTTTTTCGGCATCTGCTTCGGCATGCAGATGGCGGTGATCGAGGCGGCGCGCAATCTCGCGGGCCTTCGCGGTGCATCCTCGACCGAGTTCGGGCCGTGTGACGAAGCGGTCGTCGGGTTGCTGACCGAGTGGGCGCGCGGCAACCAGATGGAACGACGCATGGAAGGCGGCGATCTCGGCGGCACCATGCGGCTTGGCGCCTATCCGGCGGTGTTGAGTGCGGGAAGCCTGGTGCGTGATCTCTACGGCGGCGCGCCGCGAATCGAGGAACGCCACCGTCACCGCTACGAGGTGAACGTGCACTACAAGGAATGCCTGGAGCGGACGGGGATGCGGTTTTCCGGCATGTCGCCGGACGGCGTGCTGCCGGAGATCATCGAGCTGCCCGCGCATCCGTGGTTCGTCGGCGTGCAGTATCATCCGGAGCTGAAGTCTAAGCCGTTCGACCCGCATCCGCTGTTTGCGGGCTTCATCGCCGCGGCGGTACGGCAGGCGCGGTTGGTGTGAGCTGCCGGTGGTATGTCGTCGCAGAAGCAGCGGAAGGAACGAGCGGCGGATGCCTCACAGCTTCGGCTTCTTGATCCAGCCAAAATATAGACACAGCAGGAAGAGGAT
>DATMND010000284.1:0-4099 GCA_035569235.1 Acetobacteraceae bacterium
CCACCGAAGGCCAGGTTGGTCCGATCACGGACCAGACCGCGGAAAGTTTTGCCGCGACGTTCGAGACCAACGTTCTCGGCGTGGTCCTGAGCATGAAGCACGAAGTGCGCGCCATGCAGGCCCAGGGCAGCGGCAGCATCATCAACATCTCCTCGACTTACGGACACCGGGGCGCGGCTTTCGCCTCGATCTATGTCGGCGCCAAGCACGCCGTCGAAGGCATCACCAAGTCGGTGGCACTTGAGATCGCCAAGTCGGGAATCCGCGTGAATGCCGTAGCACCTGGCCCCACCGACACCGGCATGCTGAGCCGCTTCACCGGCACGGCGGAGAACAAGGCGGCCTTGGCGGCGCAGGTTCCGTTGGGTCGCCTCGGTCTCTCCGAGGAAGTCGCCGACGGCATCGTGTTCATCGCTTCGAACGAGGCCCGGTTTGTCACGGGCCACGTCCTTAATGTCGACGGCGGACATAGCGCCAATTGACGCTGGGTGAATCTCGATGACCACACACACCCATCAAACCGCCCCTACCCAATATGTCGAAGCCAGGGGCATCCGCTTCGCCTACCGCCGCTTCGGCAAGGCTGGCGGCGTGCCGCTGGTGCTGTTCATGCACTTCACCGGCACCATGGACCACTGGGACCCGGCGGTGACCGACGGCCTGGCCCGCGACCGCGAAGTGATCCTGTTCGACAACGCCGGCATTTCCAGCAGCTCCGGCGAAGTCCCTATCACCATCGAGAGCATGGCCGCCGATGCCACCGCCTTCATCAAGGCCCTGGGCCTGAAGCAGGTGGATCTGCTGGGCTTCTCCATCGGCGGCACCGTGACGCAGGCGCTGACTCTGGCCGAGCCGCGGTTGGTGCGCCGCCTGGTGCTGGTCGGCACCGGCCCGCGCAGCGGCGAGGGCATGGCCACGTTGACGCCTGA
Organism: Acetobacteraceae bacterium; assembly: GCA_035569235.1. Taxonomy (GTDB): domain Bacteria; phylum Pseudomonadota; class Alphaproteobacteria; order Acetobacterales; family Acetobacteraceae; genus JAMXLO01. The sequence goes on from DATMND010000284.1 coordinate 930, forward strand.
GGCACAGGCGATCTTCGGTAAATCCTATGCCAGTCCGGACGAGCTGTGGCAGCACGTGCACTTCGACGCCACGGAAACCAGCCAAGCCGCCGGCGCCGCGTTCCTGAAGCGCTTCCGTATGCGTCGCGAGAACCGCGACCCGGAGGTGAACGAGAAGGTCGCACCGGCACAGATCGAGGCGCTGTTCAAGTGGGGGGCGCCGCGCGAGAATCCGTACGAGTACCTGAACGCCATCAACCAGCCCACGCTGGTCATCAACGGCGACAACGACGTCATCATTTACACCATCAACTCGTGGATCCTGCAGCAGAACATTCCCAACGCGCAGCTGATCCTCTATCCGGATGCCAGCCACGGCTCGCTATATCAATATCCGGAACGTTTCGTCCGGCACGTTTCCATGTTCCTGTCCGAAGACACGGTTGCCTGAATGTCGGCAGCCCCATTCCTAGGAGATATCGCAGCCATGAACAAGCTTTCAGGAAAAACCGCCCTCGTTACCGGCGCTTCGCGCGGCATCGGCCGTGCCAGCGCCCTGGCCCTGGCAAAGGCCGGCGCGCAGGTGCTGGTCCACTTCAGCAGCAGCGAGAAGGAAGCCGACGCCGTCGTTGCCGAGATTCGCAAGGCCGGCGGCAAGGCCGAGAAGGCGGGCGCCGACCTGCGACAGGCGGACGGTCCGCACACTCTGGCCAAGCGGGTCCGCGCCATCGTCGGCGATCGGCTCGACATCCTGGTCGCCAACGCCGGCGTCTCGAAGTCGGCGAAGATCGAGGACACCAAGATCGAGGATTTCGACAATCTCTTTGCCGTCAACGTCCGGGCGCCATTTTTCCTGGTACAGCAGTTGCTGCCGGCGCTGTGCAAGGGCAGTAATATTATATTCACCTCCTCCCTCGCGGCCCGCGCCTCCGTCGGCACGCTGTCCGCCTACGCCGCAACCAAAGGCGCGGTCGACACGCTGGTGAAGCATTTTGCGGCGGAACTGGGCCCGCGCGGCATCCGTGTCAATGCGGTTGCCCCGGGCGTGGTGGAGACCGACATGTCGAACTTCACCAAGACCGAGGCCGGCCGCGAAGTCGTGCTTGGCATACAGGCGCTGAAGCGCCTGGCCCAGCCTGACGACATCGCCCCGGTCGTGGCTTTCCTCGCCTCCGACGATGCACGCTGGATCACCGGCGACACCATCCACGTTGACGGCGGCGCAAAGCTCTGAGGCCGCGCAGCCGGCACGCATCCCAGATGTAATTTTCAAGGAGTGGAAAAGTTGAACAGCAAGCCAATCAAGATTCCCGGGCCGGATCATCCAATCACGATCACGCCGACGAAAGGCCGGGTCACGGTCACCGTGAACGGCAAACGCGTGGCCGATACCTTGTAGTCAGTTCTCCGGCACTGCACGTGCAGACGCTCCAGAAGTCGGTCGTCTCCCGAGCAGACCCCCTGTGATATCGTTCGGCGCGTCGCGACGAACGTCCAAGCACAGGAGGAAGCACGTGAAAGCCATGACATGCGGTGAGGCCGTGATGAATTTACTCTCGGCCTATGACGTGGACACGGTGTTCGGCATGGCCGGGACGATGACCGTCGAGCTGTACCGTGGTCTCGCACTCGCCGGGATCCGCCACGTGCAGTGTCGCAACGAGCAAGGCGCGAGCCTCATGGCCGACGGCTACGCGCGCGCGACCGGCAAGCCCGGCGTTTGCACGATCATTGCCGGCCCTGGCGTCACCAACGCGGCGACCGGCATCGCCCAGGCTTACTGCGATTCGCAACCCATGCTCGTGCTGTCCGGAGCGTGCGCCACGCACACGCAGGGGAAAGGCTGGGGAGCGATCCACGAACTCGACGACCAGGCTGCGGTAACCGCCGGGTTCACCGCGTTCAGTGCGATGGTCCGATATTCGGAAGAGCTGCCGGAGTTGATTGCTCGTGCCTATGCGGTGTTTCGCGGCAGCCGGCCTCGTCCGGTTCATCTGTCGCTGCCTCGTGACGTCCTCCCGGAACTCGTCGAGGCCGACTGGAAGACCCGCCGCTCTCCGTCCTTGCCGATGCCCGATCCGGCGGTGATCGAGGAGGCGGCGGTTCGCCTCGCGCAGGCAAAGCGTCCATTGATTCTCGTCGGCGGCGGCGCGGTCGGCACGCGCAAGGCGCTCACCGACATCGCCGAGCGTATCGCCGCGCCGGTTCTTTCCACCAATGCCGGCAAGGGGATATTACCGGACTCTCACCCTTTATCCCTCGGCTGCTCGATCCTGCAGAAGCCGAGCCAGCAGGCGCTGGCCGACGCCGACGTGGTGCTGCTGGTGGGCTCGGAAGTCGGTGCGGGCGACCATTTCCTGCCGAAACTCGATATTTTGGGCGACATCATTCGGATCGACATCGATCCCACGGAGCTGACGTCGATGTATTCGGCTGCGGTGCCCATTCAAGCCGACGCCCGCGCCGCGATGCTCGCGCTGTCGTCGGCTCTTTCCCGCGCCGCGCCGACGGCGCAGCGGTCGCAAGGCGAGATCCGGGTCCGGGATATCCTCGCGGCCAATGCCGCAAAAATGACCGACCTCGAGAAGCTGCACGCGCGCGTATGGAAGATTGTGCGTTCAGCCCTGCCTGCAGACGCAATCGTGATGGGCGACGCCTCGCAGATTGTGTACTCCGGCACTTTTGCAATGCCGATGGAAATGGAGCGCTGCTGGTACTATTCCGGCACTTATTGTGCCCTGGGCGTCGCCTTGCCCATGGCCATTGGTGCCAAGATCGGCGCGCCGCACCGGCCGGTGATCGCCGTCGCGGGCGACGGCGGGATCATGTTCACGGTCAATGAGCTGGCCACGGCGGCGGAGGAACGCATCGCGCTTCCGGTCATCGTGTGGAACAACGATGCCCTGAAGGAGATCGTGGACCAGATGGACCAGAGGCAGATTCCGCGCATCGGCGTGGAGCCCAGGAGCCCGGACTTCCTGCGATTGGCGGAGAGTCTCGGCTGTCATGCCGCTCGCGCCGCGAGCGCCGAACATCTGGCGCAATCGTTAAGGGATGCTCTCGCCGCGGATCGTCCGACCCTGATCGAAGTGCGCCAGGACAGCCGGTGGCTTAGGCCATAGCCGACGACGTCTCGGGATGAGCTCATCCGCTGCGAGGGTCAGCCCGGATGCAGCACGCGGGGACGTCGC
>DATMND010000285.1:0-11530 GCA_035569235.1 Acetobacteraceae bacterium
GCCGGTTATCGACCCAGAGGATCTGCCGCTGCGTTCGCAACGTCACATGCCGAACTCAATCGCAACCTTGCGTATCCGCCTCGCGCGAACTTTGGCGCATGCATTGCCGCGATGTCCTTGTTGCGGACAAATCCGTCAGAACGCCGTCGTGCAGAATGAGTGACGCAGTAGGATTAGGGCGCTTGGTATCACACGGACCAAGGTGTAGCGTAGATATTCTACCCCTGCCGCGGCATTCGACCTCGGCCGCGATCAGCATGCCGGCCAAGCCGGGGCACGGTATGGGTAGTGTCAGAGCATTGGCGCGGGGCAATAGCTGGCTGGCGTCTATCGCTCAGTTGTCTGCTGGCAGCCATCCGCAACGACGCCAGCCGCCAACGCCAGCAGCAGGGCGATGACGCATACGGCGTGTCCGGAAATGATTCGGTTGTTTTCCGGCAGACCCTCGCCTCACGCCCTATCGTGGATGAACCGATCTATCTTGCGATATCGGAACAGCCATGCGTCTTCCTGTTTGACCAGCTCATCGGCATAGCTGCCAGCGGAACCAATCCTCGGCCCCTGCCCGCTGTTCTGCACAACGACCCAATTGGAAAATGCCGTTGCGCCGCCGCCGTCCACTTTGATGACGATGTTCGTCACATGATGGATGGCGCGCGGCCGGGCGGTTCCCATTTGGCGGATGCGCTGCACCAGCGCCTCGATCTCGCGCCGGCCGGTGCCCTTGCCAAACGCCGTGTCCCAGGTGCCGTCCTCGGTGAACAGCGCGGCCATCTCGGCGAAGCGGTCATTGTCGAGGCGGAAGCAATATTCCGCCATGACTTCGCGTATTGCGTCCTTCTCTTCCAATTGGCTGGTCATCGCGTAGCTCCTCCCGTTGCTCCACGACGCCAGTCTGGGCATCGCGCGCCGGTCGGGTCAAATTGCGCGCCCGCGACCTACACGTCCAAATTCGCCACCTTCAGCGCATTGCCGACGATGAACTCCCGCCGCGGCTCGACCACGTCGCCCATCAGTGTGCTGAACACCTGCGCGGCGTCCTCGATGTCGCCCACCTTCACCTGCAGTAGCGTCCGCACGGCGGGATCGAGCGTGGTCTTCCACAACTGGTCCGGATTCATCTCGCCCAGCCCCTTGAACCGCTGCACCGTCAGCCCGCGGCGTCCATGCGCGATGATCCGATCGAACGCGGCGGCCGGACCTGCTACCGCGACCTCCTGCGCATCCAGCTTCAGCCTCGCCGGCTCGTGGAACTTCGTGCCGAGCACCTCGGCCCGCTCATCCAGCCAGCGCGCCTCGGAACTACGCAGCGACGCGCCGTCCAACGTGTGCCGCTCCGCCACGCCGCGCACCGTGCGGGAGATGGTCAACCCGCCATCGGCACTGACCACCCAGCCCCGCTCGTTCGGCAGAGACACGGCGTTCAGTCGCCCCGCCAGTCCGGGCGCGGCGGCGGTGGCGCGCGTCGCATCAGGCGTGAGCGCACCGGCGATGGCCGCCTGCTCCAGCAGCGCAATTGGCGTCGTGCCGGCGAGCCTGCGCAACTGCAACGTCGCCTCACGCAGCAGGCGCACCTCCACACGCAGTTCGTCGCGCTCGAACACCCTGCCGTCAGCGTAGCTCAGCCGGGCATCGGCCAACGCCTTGTCCAGCAGGAAACTCTCCAGCGCATCGTCGTCCTTCAGATACCGCTCGTCGTTGCCGCGCTTGGCGCGATACAGCGGCGGCTGGGCGATGTACAGATGCCCGCGGTCGATCAGGTCCGGCATCTGGCGGAAGAAGAACGTCAGCAGCAGCGTGCGGATGTGCGAGCCGTCCACATCGGCGTCGGTCATGATCACGATGCGATGGTAGCGCAGCTTCGCAATGTCGAAGCCGCCCTGGTCCGGGTCGCCGCGGCCGATGCCGGTGCCGAGCGCGGTGATCAGCGTGCCGATCTCGGCGCTGCCCAGCATGCGATCGAACCGCGCGCGCTCGACGTTCAGGATCTTGCCCTTCAGCGGCAAGATCGCCTGGTTCTTGCGGTGGCGCCCCTGCTTGGCTGACCCGCCGGCGCTATCGCCCTCGACGATGAAAATCTCCGACTTCGCGGGGTCACGCTCCTGGCAGTCGGCCAGCTTGCCCGGCAGCGTGGAGATATCCAGCACGCCCTTGCGCCGCGTGAGTTCGCGCGCCTTGCGGGCGGCCTCGCGCGCGGCAGCGGCATCCATCACCTTCTGGATGATGGATTTTGCTTCTTTCGGGTGCGTCTCGAACCAGTGCGCGATGGCGTCCGCCGTGGCGGCCTGCACCACCGGCTGCACTTCGGAGCTGACCAGCTTGTCCTTGGTCTGCGAGGAGAATTTCGGGTCGGGCACCTTCACCGACAGCACAGCGGTCATGCCCTCGCGCATGTCCTCGCCGACCAGCTGGAGCTGATCCTTCTTGCCCATGCCCTCGGCGTATTTCGTCACCGCACGGGTGAGCGCCTGGCGAAAGCCCGCCAGATGCGTGCCGCCGTCGCGCTGTGAGATGTTGTTGGTGAAGCACAGCATCGTCTCGTGGAAGCTGTCGTTCCAGGACAGCGCGAACTCCACCTTGATGCCCAGCGCGTCATCGGCGGCGCGCAGACTGATCGGCGGCGTGAACACCGCGGTCTTGCCGCGGTCCAGCCACTCGACGAACGCCACCAGTCCGCCGTCGTAGCGCAGCACACTCTCCACTGCCGGGGCGTGGCGTTCGTCGCGCAGCACGATGGTCACGCCGGAATTCAGGAACGCCAGCTCGCGCAGCCGCCGCTCCAGCAAGGTGAAGTCGAACTCGGTGCGGGTGAAGGTCCCCGGGCTCGGCTTGAAGGTCACCTCGGTGCCGTTGCGGTGCTCGCCGGAGCCGATCACGGCCAGTGGCGCATCGGCATCGCCATGGCGGAACCGGATCATGTGCTCGACGCCGTGGCGCCAGACATGCACCTCCATCCATTCGGAGAGCGCATTCACCACCGCAGCCCCGACGCCGTGCAGACCGCCGGACACCTTGTAGGAGTTCTGGTTGAATTTTCCCCCGGCGTGCAGCCGGGTCAGCACCACCTCGGCGGCGGAGATGCCCTCCTCCGGGTGGATATCGACGGGGATCCCCCGCCCGTCGTCGCGCACGGTGACGCTGCCGTCGCCGTTCAGCACCAGCTCGACCTTGGTGGCGAAACCCGCCTGCGCCTCGTCCATCGCGTTGTCGATGATCTCGAACGCCATGTGGTGCAGGCCGGACCCGTCGTCGGTGTCGCCGATATACATGCCGGGGCGTCGGCGCACCGCATCGAGGCCCCTCAGGACCGAGATGGACGCGGCGTCATAGGCATCGCCATCAGGCTGCGGCTCGGTGTCTTCGGACATGCCGACGGAGGACTCCAGGAAGCTGTTCGGATACTCTAGCTATATAGCCGCTACAGCGTTCCGGGGACAGGGGTTGCGGCCAATTCCGGGTGCAGAAACCGCCTGTCCGGCAGCAATTCGCCGCCAATGACGCGTAGGCCTTCCGCCACACCGGCAAGTGGCAAAAACGTCTCGGCGTCGGTGCCGGTGATCAGCGTCTGCGCCGGAAGCTGGGCGAGCGCCTCGAACAGGGCGACGCGCCGGTCGGGATCGAGATGCACCGCCGGTTCGTCCAGCAGCAGCATCGGCGCGAAGCCACGGGCATCGGCGATCAGGGCGGCATGCCCGAGGATCACGCTGACCAGCAGCGCCTTCTGCTCGCCGGTGCTGGCGAACGCCGCCGGCGTGCCGCTGGCAGCGTCGCTGAGCGCCATGTCCGTGCGGTGGGCGCCGAGCGCCGCGGAGCCCGCTTCGGCGTCGCGTGCGCGGCCGGCGGCGAGGCCCTGGCGCAGCCAGTCCTCCACCGCCAGCGCCGGCATTGTCTCCAGCCGTTCGGCGATCGGGCAGACAAGCGCCATATGGGCGGCGGGAAAGCCGCGCGACGAGGGCACCGCGTTCATGCGGGCCACCAGGGCCATGCGGGCGGCGGAGGCGGCGACGGCGTGGCGTGCCATGGAGTCTTCCAGTCCGGCGAGCCAAACGGGGTCGGCATGGCCTCCGGACAGCAGCCGGTTGCGCTGCGCCATGGCGGCGTCGTGGGCGGCGACCTCGCGCGCGTGGCCTGGCTCCAGCGCCCAGACCAGGCGGTCCAGGAAGCGGCGGCGGCCGGACAGGCCATCCTGGAACAGCCGGTCCATCTGCGGCGTGAGCCATACCGCGGCGACATGGGCGGCGATCTCCGCCTGGCTGCGCGGCGCGGCGCCGTCCAGACGGAACACCCGCCGGTCAGGGGGGCCATCGGGGAGAGTTCCCGTCCCGATGTTGGTCTCACCCTCCGCAGTCGCAAACCGCCCCGCGATGGCCCACCCGCCGGACCCGCCATGACGCGGAAAATCGGCGTTCCGCGACCCCCTCAGGCCACGCCCGGGCATCAGAAGCGACACCGCCTCCAGCAGGTTGGTCTTGCCGCTGCCATTCGGTCCGAACAGCGCACTGATCCGGGCACCCGGGCGCCAGGTGATCGCGGCATAGTTGCGGAAGTCGGTCAGTGCGAGGCGGACGAGACGCATGCGCTGATCTGTGATCGCGGAACGCAAAACGTCAATCGCGATGCACGAACCATCGTTCCCTCCATGTCATGGCCGGGCGTGTCCCGGCCATCCATCCCGCCACTGGTGCTGGTGCGGATGGCCGGGTCGAGCCCGGCCATGACAAGGAGCCAGGATGGCCCATTCGCCGCCATGACGTGTGGGAGCGGTTCCGCGGCGCCACCCGATCCGGTCGTTCCCAGACGGCTTTACAGAACCGGAAGCAGACGCTGGATCGCTTGGTTCAGCTCCTTCAACTTCACCGGCTTGTTGAGATGTACACAGCCCTGGCCCGCGATATCGCGCAACGTGCCGGTCGATATGTCACCGGTCAAAATGATGAACGGAATCTGGCGATGCAGCGTTTCCTGTAGTTTGTTGGCCGCCTGGAGCCCGTTCATGCCCCTCGGCAGATTGTAGTCTGCCAGAATCAGATCTGGCTGGACCATTTCACGCGCCACCAATTCCAGCGCCGCGACGCCGTCCTCCGCCGTCACCGCGCCATGACCGTCGGCCTTGAGGACGAGCTCGAGGAGTTCGCATACCTCAGGATCATCCTCGATGACCAGGATTGTGCCCGTGCGGCGGCCGACCGCCACGATCGGGTCAGCTGTGATGGGCCGATAAGGTTCGGGCTGCGGCGCCGTCTCGCTCTTGGGAAGCGTGACCTCGATGGCAAAGACCGACCCCTTGCCCAGATGCGAGCGGACGTGGACCCGATGGCCCAGCAGATTTCCCAGGCGCTGCACGATGGATAGTCCGAGGCCAAGGCCAAGGCTCCGCTCGCGTGCAGGATTGCCGAGCTGCCGGTACTCCTCGAATATTGACTGGAGGTCGTCATTGGGAATGCCGATTCCGGTGTCCCAAACCTCAATGCTCAGCATTCCATCACGTCGGCGACAACCCATCAGCACCTTGCCGCGCTCGGTGTATTTCATTGCATTGGACAGCAGGTTCCGAATCATCTGCTCGAGCAGCCGCGGATCGCTGCGTATCGACAAGCCGCACGGGACCACGCGCAGAGCAAGCCCCTTGGCACGTGCATGATAGGTGAACTCGTCCCGCATCCGCTCAAGCAGATCGTTGATCGGGAAGTTGACTGTTTCCGCTTGAACTGTGCCGGCCTCGATCTGGTTCACGTCGAGCAGCGTGTTCAGCATGCCTGCCATGGCGCTCAATGTCTCATCGAGCCGTGCAACCAACTTCCGTGCTCTCTCCCCCTCGACGGACTTGGCCAGCAAATCCTGGATCAGGACCAGCGTTTGAAGCGGCTGGCGCAGGTCATGGCTCGCCGCGGCGAGAAAATGCGACTTGGCGCTATTGGCCTGCTCTGCGTGCCGCTTGGCCGCCGCCAGTTCATCGGCCGTGCGCCTCCGGTCGGTGATGTCGGCAAAGGTGATGACCACGCCCTCAACCCCGCCATCCTGGGTCCGGTAAGGCAATATGCGACGGATGTACCAGGCGCCGCTCCGAGCTTCGATCTCCCGCTCGAGCGGCGCGCGGGTCCGCAGCACCGTTCCTGCGTCGGTCAGAAGAGCGCCATCGGCGGCCAGCGAGGTCAGGTCGGCGAGAGGCCGTCCGACGTCGCTTGCGATCACGCTGAACAGCGCCTTTGTGGCCGGCGTGAAAAAGCGGATGTTAAGATCAGTGTCCAGGAAAAGCGTCGCGACATCGGTACTATAAAGGACATTCTGAAGATCGTTGGCGGTTGTCCGCTGCCGCTCCAAGGTTTCCTGGAGCTGGCTGTTGAGAGCGGTGAGTTCCTCGTTGAGCGACTGCAATTCCTCCTTCGAAGTTACCAGTTCCTCGTTCGTCGATTGGTATTCCTCCTGGACGGACAACGCCTCTTCGTTGATCGCCCTGTGCTCCTCGACGGAAACCTCAAGGCTGCGGATGGCGCCCTGCAGCTCGTTTTTTGTGGCAGCGAGTTCCTGCTCAAGCGCGGCGACTTGCGGAACGTCCGCCGGCTCGTTGGCGCCGCCGCGCTTCCGCTCGTGCTTCGGCTCGTCAACGAAGCAGATCAACAGCAGCTGTTCGTCCTCGCTCAGAACCGGCTGTACGTCAATGTTGAACGAGGCCATGTAGCCATTGTGATTGACCCGGCCGCCGGCGACGATGATCCTTAGGTTCTCCTGGCTGGCCTGGTGGATTGCCGAGCGGAGCCTGGTACGCATGTCGTGGCGCGCCATGGCCAGCAGATCGTGGGTCGGATATCCGGATGCGACGCGCAGATAGCGGTCGGTCGGCCCCAAGGAATACAGGCACTCGCACTTGCGATTGATCAGTACCGCTGCCGGCGCGTACGTCTCGATTACCAGGCGCCGACAAAGCTCGGCGAGCGCGGTTTGGCGCGCCGTCGCATGGCCTTGTCCCGGCCGCGCGACGGCTCGCACGTCGTCGCCGGAGCGCATCGAAAAGCCGAATTCCCCCGGCCGCTCGTGACCGATGCGCCGATAGAGCCGCTCCGACTTGGCGATCACCTCGAAGCGGCCGTTGACGTCGCCGGCCGTCTCCGAGCTGCCAAGCAGAAGAATGCCGCTCTCGCGCAACGAGAAATGGAACAGCGAGACGACCTTCGCCTGCGCCTCCGGCCGCAAATAGATCAGGAGGTTTCGACATGAGACTAAGTCGATGCGTGAGAACGGCGGGTCGGCCAGCACGTCCTGTACGGTGAAGACCACCGCCGCGCGCAACTCGGGCAAAACCCTGTAGCAGTTGCCCTCTTTCGAGAAGAAACGAACCAGCCGTTCAGGCGAGACATCTGCCTCGATCGTCTCGGGATAGAGGCCCTCCCGGGCTCTGGCGACCGCATCGGGGTCAACGTCGGAGGCAAAGACCTGCAACTTGATGTTGCGCTTCGATGCTGTGATTTCTACCTGGAAGAGCATGGCAAGGGAATAGGTTTCCTCGCCCGTGCTGCATCCGGCAATCCAGATCCGAAGCGGTTGATCGGGCGAGTGGCTGCGGACCAGGTCGGGAATGATCTTGTTGGCCAGGAGATCGAACACCTTTGGATCGCGAAAGAAGCTGGTCACATTGATGAGCAGGTCCTTGGCGAGAAGGTCGAGTTCACCCGTGTCGCTCCGCAGTATTTCGAGATACCGGTCCATGTCATCGGCGCCGATCGCTGCCATCGCCATGCGGCGCTCGATCCGGCGTTGCAGCGTACCCGGCTTATAGAGCCTGAAATCATGGTTGCTCCTGGTGTGCAGAAGGTCGATGATTTCAGGCAACCAACCGTGTTCCGCTTCCTGCGGTACTGACCCTTCATGTGCGCGGGTGAGGGCCATCCGGCGGTCGTACTTGACGAGCGCTTCGGGAATTTCCGCCACCGGAAGCACAAGGTCCACCGCGCCGGTCGTGATAGCGCTCCGCGGCATGCCGTCATAGCCGGCCTCGTCAGGGTCCTGCGCGATGACGAGCCCGCATTTTTCTTTCACGGCCTTCAGGCCGAGGCTGCCGTCGGCTCCGGTTCCAGAAAGTATCACGCAGATCGCGCGGGCACCGTATTCATCTGCCAGCGAGTGCAGCAAAAAGTCGAACGGCAGGCGCGCACCGTGACGCGCCTGTGGTTGCGAGAGGTGCAGGGCGCCGTTGCCGACCGACAGATAGGATCCGGGCGGAATGATGTAGAGTTGGTCGCGCTCGACCGGCATTCCATTCGTTGCCTGCCGCACGGCCATCGATGTATGGCCGGCCAGCAGGGCCACCATCATGCTTTCGTGGGTCGGATCGAGGTGCTGGACCAGGATGTAGGCCATGCCGTTGGCGGCTGGCAGCGCGGCCAAGAGCTTCCTGAGGGCATCAAGGCCGCCCGCCGAAGCACCGATCGCCACGACCGGGAAATCGGCCGCTCGGAGCGGCAGCTCGGCGCGCCGGGTTGATCGCCGGGCGGCTCTCGGAAGTTCATGTGAGCCGCTTTCTGGCATCCTGAATTCGCTTTCAGTTCATCGGCGTCCCTCGCGCCGATGTTATCATACCGGCACATCGCTTCGTGGCATTGATCCAAATCAATCCGCACATCGAAATTCGTGGCCGGGTCGGAACTGTCCATGTCCGCTCTTCGGAAGCCGGACACCCCGAAAGCTGTGCTCGATCGCACCGCAACCTACGGCCAGAGCGGATTCTGGCGACGTGAATAGGGCGTACACCTAACCAGCGAGGCGGACGAAGTAAGCACACCGCGCTAGTATTCAGTCAGAATGAGTTAGCAGCACGCATCAATCAACTGAGGGTTGCGCATCTGCGCGTGTACACAGTCGTGCGCTACGTGCGGAGAGAGAGTCTTCTGCCGACCTTGGGCCTGGCAACCACGTCGGTCGCGGGCTCGCCCTGTGCGTCCGGCTTCGGCACGGTCTCGCTCTCGACGTCCGGCCTCGGCGCGGGCTCGATCTCTATGTCCGGCTTCGGCGCGAGTGACTGAGCATCGTCGGCGGCCTTTGCCCGTGACTCATAATCGGTCGCCATATTCAGGAGTCTCTGCCTGGAGGCTTCGCGGTCGGTGACCCCTTCGGCCATCTCGCGGAAACGAGCCGCCTCGGAGCGAAGGAACTTAGGTGTCATGCACTATCCTTTTCGGGTCAGGGCTATTCCCTGATGGCAGCCTGTGCGGCTCTGTCGAAATTGGGGTGAAACCCCCTGATGACAGGGGGGTCTCCCGAGATATGTGTATGCCGTGCGCCAGGCACAAGTGGCGCCTGAACTGGTGCCCCGGCGCCTCCAGCACAATGTAGAAGGCTGTGGTGTCGCTTGCGTCGTCATTTCCGCGAAAGCGGGTGGTGGCGAGGGTGAGGCAGTGCGGGAATGACATCCGCAGTACCAAAGCCTCACCGCAGAAGTCATCCGTAGGCGCGGGTGATCACTGAGTCGATCGCGTTGATGATCGCGCTGCTGGAAACCTCATCGGCGAGGGATGTCACCAATCGACCGAGTGAAGGTCGCGCGATCGCCACAATCTGCAGAGGGTCCAGCAGTACGTTCTTACCTTCGATCCGGAAGCGTGGCGTCAAGGTCGGATCGGCAACAGTCCTGTTCGGAGCCACGCGGAGGCCGGCTACAAGCCTGGTGCGCGCGTTATCGAAGCGCATCGACTGAATCACGACTACATAAGGGATAGCAGTCCGGTTCTGTCCGGTATTCGCGTGAACGTCGAACTGCGCCATCAGAGCAACGAAAATTCTTCTCCGAGGCCGCCATGCTTGTCGTAGAGCTCGTTCAGCATCGCGATGGTCGCATCTATACGCAGCTCTTTTTCGGTGTTCCTGCTGCGTGCAGCCTCGATAAATTCAGCCAGCAGCTGCTCGACCGTCTCCGAAAGATTACTAGTCAAGATGCGCGCTTCGCGCACGAGATTCTCGCTCAGCGTCATGTTGACCGGCTTCTTCGGGCCGCGTGCGATGTGAGTCATGTCCGCCTCCTATGATGCGCACCATATGCGCATCATAGGAGGTCGGCAAGTGTTATGCGTTCTCCTTGCACCATTGCGCCACCTGCGCATGGGTCGCGAACCAGCACTTTCCCCGCGCCTTCATGTGCCTGATCAGCCGTGCCAACAGCGGCAAGCGCGAGCGATGGCCGGTGATATGCGGATGCATCGTCAGCAGAAACAGCCCGCCCTCGTCCCATGCGCCGTCGAACTCGGCGGTGAAGATCTCCTCCACCGCGGAAGGCGGTGTGTAGGGTCGCAGCGCGGAGAACCGGACGAAGTTGAAATACACCGCATCATCGCGGATCCATTCCGGCGGCAGCTCGACGATACCGGTCGGCTCCCCCGCGTCCATCAGTTCGTACGGATCGTCGTCGGCCATCAGCGAGCTGTCGTAGAGCAGTCGTAGCTCGCGCACGATGTCGAGCGTGTTGACCGAGAAATCCCAGCTCGCCGTGCGCATGCCGACCGGGTCACGGCCGGCGATGCGCGCCAAAGTCTCGGCGGCGCGGAACGTCAGGTCGCGTTCGGCCTCGCGCGTCAGGGTCGTGTTGGCTTCGTGAATCCACGAATGGATGCCGATCTCGTGCCCGTCATCGGCGACTGCGCGCACTTCCTCCGGATGCAGCAACGCCGACACGGCCGGGTAGAAGAAGCTGGCAGGGATGGCCTCCTTTTGCAGCAGCGAGCGGATCCGCGGCATCGCCTGGCGGTTGCCGTACTGGCCCTGGCTGATCCGCATCGGGCTTTCGTCGCTGTCGCGCAACGGGATGGTCTCGTGGTCCGCATCAAAGCTGATCGACACCGCGCAGCGCGCACCATCCGGCCAGGCCTTCGGCTTCATGCTGCGGCCGGCGCGGGCGCGGCCGACGATGCGCCGCCACGTGGGCTCAGACCACTGCCAGGGTTCGCCTTCGGGATGGCTGCTTCGATCATTCATGTGACGCGCTCCTATGGGGTTCCCACCGCTTCGGGCTGCAACCATGCTGCGCCGGATCACCGCCCGCCGGGAAGAGGCCATGCCGGGTGAGCCGTTTGCAATTCTTGTTGGCGATTAGCGGCGCCGGACGGCGATGCCTATTCGTCGTCGTCGTCTCAGCGCCCTTTTTTGTCATCCCCGCGAAAGCGGGGATCCAGTCATACCAACCCTTTTTTCGGCTCCCGGCCTTCGCTCGGGGCAAGCGCTGGATTCCCGCTTTCGCGGGAATGACGACTACAGGCCAATTCCTCCGCGGAGCAGTGCCCGAAATGACGAGGCGAGATCAGGCGGCGATACGCACTGGCAGCGACCGAATGGCGTGCAGGAAGTTCGAATACGCATACACCGGCTTATCCATCACCTCGATCTGCATATCGCGCTTCAGAATTTCCTCCCACAGCACGCGTAGCTGCAACTCGGCGAGGCGGTTACCCAGACACCGGTGAATGCCGAAGCCGAACGACATGTGCTCGCGCGGCCGCTTGCGATCCACGACGAACTCGTCCGCCCGCTCGATCTGCTCCTCGTCGCG
>DATMND010000286.1:0-2945 GCA_035569235.1 Acetobacteraceae bacterium
AGAACTGGATTTTCCAGCGACCGAACGCGGTCGGCGAGGAGGGCTCGCTGAAGCGCTACGGCAGCGGCCAACGGCCCAACTTCGATCCGCAGCGCGTGTGACAGGAGACCGACAATGCCGGACGGAACCGCGGTCGACTATGACGGGTTGATCCCGAACAATGTCGGGCTGAACGACGATCTGCGCGTGCGCAAGGCGCTGGAGACCTGGCATCCGGGCTACATCAACTGGTGGCAGAAGATGGGTCCGGAAGGCTTTCAGGACAGCCTGGTGTATTTGCGTACTGCTGTCGGCGTTGGTTCGGAGGGCTGGGCGAAGTTCGGCTACGTGCGAATGCCGGAATACCGCTGGGGCGTGCTGCTTGCTCCCGCGGTGGAAGGCCGAAAAATCCCATTCGGCGCGCACAAGGGCGAGCCGGCATGGCAGGACGTGCCCGGCGAATATCGCGCCATGCTGCGTCGTCTGCTGGTGATCCAGGGCGACACGGAACCGGCCTCGGTGGAACAGCAGCGTCATCTGGGGAGCACGGCGCCGTCGCTGTACGACATGCGCAATCTGTTCCAGGTGAATGTCGAGGAGGGCCGGCATCTCTGGGCGATGGTCTATTTGCTGCAAAAATATTTCGGCCGCGACGGGCGCGAGGAGGCGGAAGACTTGTTGCGCCGTCGTTCGGGCGATCAGGACAGTCCGCGCATGCTCGGCGCGTTCAACGAGGCGACGCCGGACTGGCTGTCATTCTTCATGTTCACGTTCTTCACCGATCGCGACGGCAAGATGCAGTTGGCCGCGCTGGCGCAGTCGGGGTTCGATCCGCTGTCGCGCACCTGTCGCTTCATGCTGACCGAGGAGGCGCACCACATGTTCGTCGGCGAAACCGGCGTGCAGCGCATTGTCCAGCGTACATGTCAGGCGATGCGCGAGTCCGGGATCGACGATCCGACGGATGTCGAGCGGGTGCGCGCTCTCGGCGTGATCGATCTGCCGACATTGCAGAAGAAGGCGAATCTGCATTTCTCGCTGACGCTCGATTTGTTCGGCAACGAGATCAGCACGAATGCAGCGAATGCATTCAACGCCGGCCTGAAGGGTCGCTATCGCGAGGACAAGCTGACGGACGACCACCTGCTGGCCGGCGCGACCTATCCGGTGCTGCGACTGCGCGACGGTGCGATTGTGCAAGAGGACGTACCGGCGTTGTCAGGGCTGAACATGCGGCTGCGCGACGACTATGTAGAGGATGCGCAGGCGGGCGTGACACGCTGGAATCGGGTGATCGAACGCGCCGGATTTCCGTTCCGCCTCAGCCTGCCGCACGTGGCATTCAACCGCCGCATCGGCGAGTTCGCCGCGATCCATGCCGCTACTGAGGGCAACGTGCTAACGGACGAGCAGTGGCAGGCGCGGAGGGAGACGATGCTGCCAGATGCCGATGACAATCGGTTCGTGGAAGGCCTGATGCAGCCGGTGCGCGCGCCCGGCGCCTTTGCATCGTGGATCGCACCGCCGCGCATCGGCATCGACAACATGGCGGGCGATTTCGAGTACGTGAAGATCGAGGCGTAAGGCTCGCCGCGTCATACGCCGAGATGCCGATGCATCAGGTTGGCGTCCTCGCGCAGCACCTGCGGCGAGCCGCCATAGACGACGACGCCCTTCACCAGAACGGTCACACGATCGGCAACCGACAGCACCGCCGACACCGTCTTGTCCACCACGACGACGGCAATTCCGCTGTCGCGCACAATACGGATCGTGCGCCAGATCTCGTCACGCATCAGCGGTGCAAGGCCCTCGGTGGCCTCGTCCAGAATGAGCAGCCTTGGATTGGTCATCAGCGCGCGGCCGATCGCCAGCATCTGCTGTTCGCCGCCGGAGAGCTGGTCGCCGCGATGACGGCTGCGCTCCCCCAGGCGTGGGAACAGCGCCAGCACGCGTTGCTCGGTCCACCCACCCGCGCGCGCGGCCAGCCGCAGATTCTCCAGCACGGACAGGCTTGCGAACACACCGCGGTTTTCCGGTACGGTGGCGATGCCGCGTTGTGCGCGCCGGAATGCGGGCAGGCCGCGTGCGTCCGCGCCATCAAGCAATACGGTTCCGGATTGCGCCGGCAGAAGGCCGAGCAGTGTCCGGATCAGGGTTGTCTTGCCCATGCCGTTGCGGCCCATCAGGCCGATCGTTTCGCCGCGTCGCACCACGAAATCGATGCCGCGCAGCACTTGGCTGGCGCCGTAACCTGCGACGAGATTGCGCGCCTCCAGTATCGGCGCGTTCATGCTGCCGGCGTTCGGCATGGCAAGACTTGACCGCTTGAGCATCAGAGTAATTCTCCCCCTCCCCTTGTGGGAGGGGGTAGGGGGAGGGGTTCAACAGGTGCCAATATAAACTTCGTGGCGATTCCCCCTCCCCCCAACCCCCTCCCGCAAGGGGAGGGGGAGACCATTCCTTCGGCGTGCGCCAAATGTCACACGCCGTGCCCGAGATACGCGTCTCGCACCGCTGGCGAGGCCCGGATCGCATCCGGCGTGCCGCATTCCAGCACTCGACCATCCAACATCACGGTCATGCGGTGCGCCACCGCGAACACTACATCCATGTCATGCTCCACCAGCAGCACGGCATGATCGTGCGCCAGTTCGCGCAGCAATACGGCGAATTTTTCACTTTCTTCCGGGCCCATGCCGGCGAGCGGTTCGTCCAGCAGCAGCACCCTCGGTTGCGCTGCGAGCGCGGTCCCGATTTCAAGTTGGCGGAGCTGACCGTGGCTCAACGCTCCAGCGATGCGGTCGGCGGCCTCCGTGAGGCCAACCCGCGACAGGGCGGCATGCGCTGCGGTGACGGATGCATCACCGCGCCGCAACGTCCGCAACAGGTGACGCGCGGGCATCGCTGCCTGCGCGGCGAGGCGCGCATTCTCGAGCACCGTCATATCCGGCATCAGATTGGTG
>DATMND010000287.1:0-5855 GCA_035569235.1 Acetobacteraceae bacterium
CTATACTCCGCTTCGCGTAACCTCGGCTTCGACGTCGATTACCGGAACCTGCTGGAGTTCTTCCGCAAGAAAGCCCATGTCGTGCGGGCCTATTACTACTCCGCAGTACTGGAAACTGATGAATATTCGCCCTTGAAGCCGCTGACCGACTGGCTGGCCTACAACGGCTACACGCTGGTGACCAAGCCGGCCAAGGAGTTCACCGATTCGGCCGGACGTCGGCGTGTGAAGGGCAACATGGACATCGAGGTCGCGGTGGACATGCTGGAGCTGTGTCCGCGGCTTGATCACGCGATCTTGTTCAGCGGCGATTCCGATTTCCGCCGCCTGGTGGAGGCTGTGCAGCGCCGTGGGGTGCGTGTCTCGGTCGTCTCCTCGATCCGCACCAGTCCGCCCATGGTGGCCGACGAACTGCGCCGCCAGGCGGACCAGTTCCTGGAGCTTGCCGACATCGCCCCTGAGTTCACCCGCCGCCAGACCGAACCGCGCGTGCGTACCGTGCCGTTGCGCCAGACACCGGCTGAACCGTTCCCAGATCCGCACGACGCCGCGTGAGGCGTTCGGGCGCGGCTGCGTTCCCCGAGGCACGCGACCCGGAGGCAGACTGTCCGCTATGTCCGAGGCTGGGTGAGTACCGGCGGACGAATCGGGCCGCCAATCCCGATTGGTTCAATGCACCTGTGCCGAGTTTCGGCAGCCTTGATGCACGACTGCTGGTCGTCGGCCTGGCCCCCGGCGTCCGTGGCGCAAATCGAACCGGGCGACCATTCACCGGCGATTTCGCCGGTATGCTGCTGTATCGCACCCTGGTGCATTTCGGTCTCGCAAAGGGAGCCTATGGCGCCGATCCCGGGGACGGGCTGAGCCTCGTCGATTGCCGCGTCACCAATGCGGTGCGCTGCGTGCCCCCCGGCAACCTGCCGACGCCGCTCGAAATCGGCACCTGTAACCGGTTCCTGACCGCCGAGATCGCCGCCATGAAGCGGCTGCGTGGCGTGCTGGCGCTGGGTGGGACAGCACATCGCTCGGTGCTGCGGGCATGCGGCATGCGGCCCGCGCACGCTGCCTTTCGCCATGGCGAGATCCACGCCCTCCCCGAGGGCAGGCTGCTCGCCGACAGCTATCACGTGTCCCGGTTGAACACGAACACCGGGCGGCTGACCGAGGCCATGTTCCACACGGTCGTCGAGGCACTGCTCGACAGGATCGGCCGGTCGCAAGGCGAACAGCGGACCGTCTGGCCGCAATAGGCGGATGGCATGTGGGCGGTGCGTGCGCCCATGTTGCGGGCATCACCCACAAGGAGCGATGCCATGAATTTCCGCATTACCGGCCTGCCGTTGGAACCCTTTGTCCCGTTTTTCGCGATGAGCGACGGGGAATTGCTGAGCCGTGGCGCGCGCCGTGTCGTCGCCAAGGCCGAGGATGCGCCGCTGATGCAGCCGTGCCGTGTCAGTCTGCGCGATTCCGAGCCTGGCGAGGTGTCGATCCTGCTGAACTACCCGCATCACGTCGCGCCGACATCGCCGTACCGCGCGAGCGGGCCGATCTTCGTGCGCGAGGGCGTGCGGGAGACGGCAAGCTTCGTCAATCAGGTGCCGGCGCAGCAACGCACCCGACTGCTGTCGGTGCGGGCCTACGATTCGGTCGGCATCATGGTCGATGCCGAGGTGACTGAGGGTATTGAACTTGAGACGATCATCGATCGGATGTTCTATCGGGGCGACGTGGCATTCCTGCATGCGCACAATGCCAGGCGCGGTTGCTACTCCTGCCGCATCGACAGGGTCTGACGGGGCGCCAGCGACCGCCGAAGCGCCCGCATCGGTTCGGTGATCCGCCACGAGGTGGAGGCGCGCAGGGCATCAAGCGCCTGCGCCAGCGACGCATTGCGCGCCTCCAGTTCAGCGTTGCTCTGCAGCAGCGCCGCGACACGGGGATCCGGCATCTGCGGCATCAAGATCGGCGCCGTATTGCCGACCGTGCACAGCGCCACGTCGCAGTACACGTACGGTTGCCATGCGAAATAGATCATCTCCCAGTCTTCGGCGATCATGAACTCGTTGGTTGGCTGGATGACGCCGTAGGCCGCGTAGCTGAACGCCGCCTTGCTCATGATGTAATACCAAACACCCTAAAGGTTGACTCTCCGTTCAGGCGCAGCGTCACCGCAAAACCGTCATGGCCGGGCTTGACCTGGCCATCTTTGCAGCCCCGTGCAGCTACAGATGGCCGGGTCAAGCCCGGCCATGACGTCTGTGCGGCGAGTGCCGTGCGTCAACATTTAGGGCGCTTGGCATAATCGTTCAGGATCAACTAAGGATCCGCGGCGGAATAAGTGTTCCAAGTGGCGCAACGCTCTTACCACCACGACGATGAAGCATGCGCTGCGCTTAGTAAATGATTCGGTTGTTTCTCGGCAGACCGTAAGGTCCAGGCGGTTCAACTTGCCGGCTTGCCCAGTTCCGCGTCGATGGCCTTTGTCAACCTGGGACCATTCGGCTCGTCGCCCGAGCCAAAGGTGCCGGCGATGCGTCCGTCGCGACTGATCAGCACCTTGTTGAAGTTCCAGTCCGGCTGCCAGTTCTTCTGCTCGCGCACCCAGGCATAGAACGGTGCAGCCTGCGAACCGCGAACATGCGCGATGCCCGCCATCGGGAATTCCACGCCGAACGTCGCATCGCAGAATTCCTTCACCGTCTTGTTGTCGGCGGACTCCTGATTGAAGTCCTGGCTGGGCACGCCGATCACCGTCAGCCCGCGCGCCGCGTCAGTCCTGTGCAGCTTCTCCAGCGCCTCGTACTGATAGGTGTAGCCGCAGAACGATGCGGTATTGGTCACCAGCAGCACGCGACCTCTGAACTGGGAAAAATCCAGCCTCCCCTCGTCGATCGACGGAAAGCCGAAGTTCCACGCGAGCATTTCCTTGTCCGCTGCCATGCAAGCTCCTATCGCTGCCGCGAGCACCATCCGTCGTGTCGGCTCAACCATACCGCTCCTCCTGCCACGGGTCGCCGTTGTTGTGGTAGCCGCGCTGTTCCCAGAACCCCGGATGATCGCTGATCGTGAACTGGATGCGCCGCAGCCACTTCGCCGACTTCCAGAAATACAACCGGGGGATCAGCATCCGCACCGGACCGCCATGGGCGCGCGAAAGCGGCTTGCCTTCCCACTCGTGCACCAGGAATACGTCCGGCTGATCCAACTGCTCCAGGGGCACGTTCGCCGTGTAACCGTCGAAGCCGTGGAACATCACGTGCCGAGCGTCCGGCTTCGGTTGCACGATCCGCAACAGCGCCTGGGCCGCCACGCCCTTCCAGTGGTTGTCGTAGCGCGACCAGTTCGTCACGCAGTGGATGTCCGACATGCTCTCGGTCTGGGGCAGTGCCATGAATTCGTCGAGCGAGAAGCTGAGCCGATTTTCCACAGCCCCATCGACGTCGAGGCGAAACTTCTGCGGCGTGACATTCGGTTCAGCGCCCAGATCGAGCACGGGCCAATCACGAACCAGCGTTTGCCCCGGCGGCAGCCGATCGAATGCCGGGTCGGACGTGGTCCCGGTCAGCAGCCGTCCCTCGCGCGCCCATTTCTGCTTCGCCTCGATCAGCTTGTCGCGCATGTCAGTCGCACACCATTTGCTGTGGCGGCCGATCCGGATGCGCGGCCACAGTTCGATACTCGCACCGCGTCACGCTTGGAGCATCCACCTTCAGCACACGGCGTGTTCCCGCGTAGTGGCACCACACCTGGAACAGCCACTCCGGACCGTCGGAGTTCATCCGCCAGATCGAATGCAGGATGCCGCTTTGCGTACGTTGGTCGTCGGGTACCAGGTCCGGAGGCGCGGTATCATCGATCTTCTCGCTACGCTTGGCCGACACGACCTGCACGCCGGCCAGCAGCCCCGACGAACCGCCCCAATCCGACGGCGCACGTGCCGGGCATTCCAGTGCATGACCAGCCGCCAACACCTCGCCGGCGAATAGCAGCACGACGACAAACGCACCAGCTGCACCCATGCTATCCGCGCGCCCGCATCAGCCGCGCCTTATCGCGCTGCCAGTCGCGCGCGGCGACCGCGGCGCGCTTGTCGTGCTTCTTGCGGCCCTCGCCCAGGCCCAGCAGCACCTTGGCCATGCCGCGTTCGTTGAAGTGGATCTGCAGGGGCACGAGCGAGACGCCTTCACGCGCCACCGCTCCAGCCAGCGAGCGGATCTGCTTGCGCTTCAGCAGCAGCTTGCGTGGGGCGCGCGGTTCGAAGTGTGACAGCACGCCGCCCTGGTATTCCGGGATATAGGCGTTGAACAGCCAAAGCTCCCCTTCCCGCTCGCCTGCCCACGCCTCCGAGAGGGTGGCGCGGCCGTGCCGCAGCGACTTCACCTCCGGGCCCTTCAGCACGAGCCCGGCTTCCACGGTGTCCTTGATAGCGTAGTCGAACCGCGCCTTGCGGTTCTGTGCCGCGATGCCGTGCGAGATCAGGGTCTTCTTGGTCTTTGCTTCAGCCATGGTTCAGCTACCGATTCCGGAATAGCGAGATAACATTGCCGCTGCCGTGCGGCGAAGTGCGGCACGTCTTGGCCGACCCGCCGCCGCCCCTATGTTCGGCGTGGAATGTCGGCGGTTTGGTAGAATACGGCGACAATCATGGGCGGGACAGTGCTGCTATAGGCGATCCAATATCGGGCCGCCTTCACTCAGGCGCGGCGTTGCCGTGCAAGGTGCGGATAGAGGCGCGGGGGGCGGCGAGCCCGCGAGGGCGTGGACAGCCCCGCTGCGTTGGTGCTCCTCAAAGTGCTGTATGAGGGCATCAACCTGACGTATGGCCCTCGGAGTGTAGGCGATCAACGGCGCGAGGCGGTCCTGCGCTGCCGCGCGGCGGCCTGCTTGGCCTAGATCCGGGCGATGCTGCCCAAAAGGCGCTGGCGGACAACCTCGCCGGGCACGGTCTGCCCGGCGGCACGCTCGGCCTCGCTCTCGGCAAGGGCTTCAAGCCAACCGGTGGGGACCTCGGAGTGATTCTCGGATCTATCCATGCAAGGAAGATACGCAGTCGCGGTCGACAATTCCAGCCGAGCGAGGGAGCCACGCTGCCTGGAGAACGCCATTTCACCCCTGCGAGAGAAGCCGGTTGTCACCTCACGTCAGGGCAGCGCGTCAGTTTCGTACAAGGAACAGTGAGGCATGTGGACAACAAGTGTGACGCGCCACGGCGGCCTCAAATTGGGATTGATCAACCTGCCGCCGATCGCCATGCTACCGCATCTGCACAGTGATTTTAACCGGTTTAAACGAGCGGCCACACCGCCTCAACCGGGGACGTCAGCGGGGTTTCCAGTCCTCCCTCCGGCAAAGCCAAAAAGGCAAAATCATTGCGCTGGGTACTGGTGCTGCGACATGGAGGCGCTGGCCGATTGCGATAGGCTTGATTCCATGGATTGAAACGCTTCGAGCATCTGCGGCGTCGCCGGCGCATCAATGCTTCCGCGATCATTTGTCCGCAGCATCGCAAAGCAAGAATTTTGGCGCAGATGCAGGAAGACGATGCACGCAGAACACGCAGATAACATTGGGCTGAATGAACTGTCAGGGCGCGTGATCGGCTGCGCATTCACTGTCCACAATACGCCTGGAGATCAAACGCGTGGTCCATGGCCAATGAACCGCGCCGAGTCATCTGCGTGCTTTGCGTGCATCGCCTTTCTGAATCTGCGCTAAGATTCTTTCTTGACCTGATAGGCACAGGTCTTCACGACGGCGGTCGCGGAAATCACGGATCGACGCAGCCCTCGCCAGCTTGCGGGTAGGGAGCCCAATCATGGTTGGCGGCGTAGGCCACCCATCGCCGCTGATCGGCC
>DATMND010000288.1:0-8901 GCA_035569235.1 Acetobacteraceae bacterium
ACGTTGACCCAGATGATGGGCGGCGTCTCCGGCAACGGCATTGTCCAGATCGGCAAGAATGCGACGTGGGTGCTGAACGGCGATATCGACGCCACCGACACGATCGCCTTCCTGGACACCGGCGCGGCCCTGTCGATCGGCACCAGCTTCGGTTCCGCCGCTCCTTATGCTGTCAAGGCCACCATCACTGGCTTCCGGACCGGCGACAGCATCATCCTGGCGCAGCCGCTCAGCACCGCCACCCATACCGCCGGCATCGGTGCCAATCCCGGAACGCTGGTGCTGCGCCGGGGCACCAGCGTCGTCGAAACCCTGCGTCTCATCGGCGACTTCACCGGCAATAGTTTCTCCATCAGCCAAGCCAACGACAGTGGCGCCACCGTCAGTCTTCTGAACCAGCCGGCGCCCCATCCGATCGCGGCGCCGGGCACGCCTGACTTGCTGGCGGCGTCGGATAGTGGGGTATCCAACTCCGATAACCTCACCAACGTCAGCAGGCCCACCTTCACCGGCGTCGGCGAGACCGGCAACACCGTTACGCTGCACCATGGCAGCACCACGATCGGCACAGGCACAGTGACCAATGGTGCATGGTCAATCACCGCTACTGCCGCGCTGGCGGAAGGCGTCAACGCCATCACCGCCACGCAGAAGGACGCGGCCGGGGATGTCTCCGCATCGTCCCCCGCCCTGAATGTCCTGCTGGACAGCAAGCCGCCAGTGGTAATGGCGGTGGCATCGTCGCCCTCGAATGCGATCCTGGGTGCCGGCATGCATGTATCCCTGGGCCTCGGCCTCAGCGAGCCGGTGACGATCGCCGGCGGCACGCCCACACTGACGCTGAACAACGGCGGGACCGCCACATTCGCATTCGGTTCAGGCACCAGCGCACTGATGTTCGACTACACCGTCGCAGGCGGTCAGGACGTTCCGGATTTGGCGATAACGGGCGTCAGCCTGAACGGCGCGACGGTGACGGACCAGGCCGGCAATGCGGCGAATCTGGCCGGAGCGGCCGTCAATCCGGCAGGCACGTTGGCGACCGAGCCCAGCGCCATCGCCGCCTTCGACACCACCGCCGGCCAGCCCGTCGGTGTGGCAGGCGAGGCCTATACCGGGCCTGTCGCCGATCTGCAGAGCGAATACATCAATATCACGAGCGACAACCTGAGCGTCGCGACGGGCACGCCCAACTGGTTCATCCATTCCGGCAGCGGCGACGACGCAATCGCGGTCAGCGGCGGCATCAACGTACTGGACGGTGGCACTGGCTCGAATTTCCTGACCGGCGGCAACCGGACGGATACGTTCTTCGTGGATGACCGCGTGGCCACCGCGGACATCTGGAGCACGGTGGTCGGTTTCCATGCCGGTGATGCAGCAACGATCTGGGGCGTCACGCCGCAGGATTTCGGTCTCGCCTGGGTGGATGGCCAAGGAGCGGCCGGTTTCACCGGCCTGACATTGCATGCCACGGAGGCCGGCAAGCCGACGGCATCGCTGACGCTGGCCGGCTATAGCCATGCCGATCTGGGCAATGGCCGCCTCTCGGTCCTGTTCGGCGCCGACCCGGCCAGCGGCAGCGCTTACATGTATGTGCACGGGAACAGTTGACACCCGCTACCTTCCGGCAAGGTTCCTGAAGTCCGACCCGCGATCAAGCCGCCCGCCGGCCCGAGAGCGCGCCCGGAAGCCGGGTGATCGCCTGGTCGATCAGATGGGAATCCGCATCGGCCGACAGACCCTCGGCAATCACCTGTCGCGCGGCCACGGTGGCAACCTCCACGGCGGTCAGACGCACCTCGTCCACCGCGGCCTTCTCGGCGGCGGCGATGCGGTCCAGCGCCATCTGTTCGCGCCGGCGCGCCGAGGCCTCGGCTTCGGCGGCGGCGGCCGCGGCGAGCCGGCCGGCTTCCGTCTTCGCGCCGTCGATCAGCGCCTGCGCGTCACGCAACGCCTCGGCCCGGTGCGCCTCGGCGTCGCGCAGCATCGCCTCGGCTTCCTGGCGCAGCCGTGCGGCCTCGTCCAGTTCGGTGCGGACCTTCGCCGCGCGGTCGTCCAACATCTGAGCCAGCGCCGCCCACAGTTTGCGCCCGAACGCGACGAAGAACAGCACGAACGCGATCAGCACCCAGTTGCGCGGTTCGGCGAAGAAGCTTGCCTCGTGCATCGCCGGGCGCCCCTCAGCTGATCCGGCGTGCGGCCAGAGCCGCGCCGACCGCGCCATCCAGGCGCTGCTGGTCCGCCGGCGAACCCGTCAGGCGCGCGATCACCGTGGCCGCAGTCTCCGTCGCCACCTCACGCAGTGCACGCATCGCTGCCGCCCGCGCCGCGCCGATCTGCGCCTCGGCGTCCTGCAACTGCTTCTCCAGCCGCTCGTTCAACGTCGCGATCCGTGCCGCCGCCTCGCCCTTCGCGGCATCGAGCGCGGCGTTGATCGCAGCCTGCGCCTCGGCCCGGGCGCGCGCCGTCGCCTCGGCCACCTCCTGCGCCGCACTGTCCGCGCGGGTCTTGGAGGCGCGGGCGGTCTCCAGGTCCGCGGCAATGTGCCGGGCGCGCTCCTCGATGACCTCGCCGACCAGCGGCAGGCCAACCCGCGACAGCAGCAGGTAGAGCGCCACGAAGATGATCGCGCCCCACACCACCTGGCTGGTGGTCAGCGGGTTGGCGAAGTCGAGCTGCGGCATCCCCTCCGCCCACGCGGTGGCGGGCGCCAGCAGCAGCGCGGCAAGCAGCGCCAGACGAGCCGGCATCAGACGAACAGGATGATGAACGCGATCACCAGCGCATACAGCGCCACCGCCTCGGTCAGCGCGAAGCCCAGGATGGCGAGGCCGAACACGCGCTCGCGCGCCGCCGGGTTCCGCGCCACGCTGGTGACTAATGCCGCGAAGATGTAGCCGATGCCGACGCCGACACCGGACAGCGCGATGACAGCAATGCCGGCGCCGATCGCCTTTGCGGAAGCGAGATCCATGGTCCTGGTTCCTTTTGGTTAGTGCCGGTGTTTGGTCAGTGCAGGTGCACAGCGTCGTGCAGATAGATGCAGGTGAGGACTGCAAACACATAGGCCTGCAGCACCGCCACCAGGAATTCGAAGCCGATCAGCGCCACGTTCACGGCGAGCGAGAATCCCGCCGGGATCAGGAAGATGATGCCCGCACCGCCCAGCATCACCACAAAAGCGCCGAACACCTCCAGCATCACGTGTCCCGCCATCATGTTGGCGAATAGCCGGACCGACAGCGAGATCAGCCGCGACACATATGAAAGGACCTCGATCGGCACCAGCAGCGGCATCAGCGCCAGCGGCACGCCCTGCGGGACGAAGTAGCTGAAGAAATGCCAGCCATGGATGCGCAGGCCCACGAACGTCACCAGCCCGACGACGAACACGGTCAGCGCCAGCGTGACGGCGATATGGCTGGTGAAGGTGAAGAAGTACGGAAAAACCCCGAGCAGATTGCCGAACAGGATGAAGAAGAACAGCGTGAAGACGAACGGGAAGTAAGCACGCCCTTCGGGACCGATCGTTTCGGTGCACATCCCGAGCACGGTTTCGTAGGCCATCTCGGCGGCCGATTGCAGTCGCCCCGGTACCATCGCGCGGGGCCGCATGCCGACCCAAAGCAGGCCGAAGGTGAGTGCGCCTGCGACGACCATCATCAGGTTGGCCTGGGTGAAGTTCACCGAGGCGCCGATGTGGCCAAGCGCGGGTTCCAGCTTGAACTGGCCCAGCGCGTCGATCGATCCTCCGGCGGCCACTTATCGTCCCCTGTGCTGTGTCGTCGGTCGTGGCGCGAACATGCGCCAGACATTGAGAATACCAGCCGCGCCACCCAGCAGGACGAACACCGCGGTCAGGATGGGGCGCGTGCCGAACCAGTAATCCAGCCCGTAACCGATGGCGACCGCCACCACCAGCGCCGAGACCAGCTCGATCCCAACCCGCAGGCCGATCCCCCAGGGACTCATCCCGCCCATGTCGCCGGACCTCGCGCCCGACGCGGGCTGTGGGGTGTCGAGCCCCTGCCTGCTGCGGGCGGCTTTGAGCCTCTCCTCGAAGGAGGGCCCTTCGTCGCCCGGTTCCTCGCTCATGTCCGCTCCTGGCAGGACGTCCCGCCGGAAGGCGGGGGCTTGCTACAGGGGGGTCCGGACAGTGTCAAGAATGCAACCACCGCGCGGCGGCGGCATATCCGGCGCGTTGCGCGGGCGGAGCGGGGCGGCTGGCGGCCTCGTGCGCGATCATCGACGAGACCACGTCACGGCGGTCGGCTTTCATGGCGGCGTCGATCAGCATCTGGAAGAACATGTCGCGCTGCGCGTTGCTGCCGCCCAATAGGCGGATCTGCGCCTGGCGCGGCGCCAGCAGATCGACCACCCGAGCGTGGTCGCCGCGCCGGTGCGCCTGGGCAGCCTCGCAGACCGGAATGACCACGTCGGCGATCGCCGGCGCGGTCCACACCGATGGGTCGGCGGCGAGTTCGCGCAGCGCGGCGACGAAGCGGGCCGCCGCCGTATCGCGCCCGGTCGCGACCAGCGCCAGCATCAGGTGCGGCACCATCAGCAGATGCCCCGCCTCGCCGATACGGGCCTCGGCCTTGTCCGCCAGTTCCTGCCAGCGGTCGCCGACATCGAGCCCGAGTTGTTCCAGCCGCCACAGCAGTGCCGCGGCGTTCTGCAGATCGACATAATGGTCGGGCGTCGCCTTGGTCATCGGATCGTCGAAGTTGCGGATGTCCTGGTCGTAGCTCGCCATCACGGCGTCCACCTCGCCGAGGTCGAGGCGCAGCAGGGCGCGGTGCCACCAGAGGTGATGGATCAGGTTGTTGCCCAGCGACCAGTGCGGCACTTGGCTGCCGAGCCAGTCGCTGCCCTCGCGCGCCCGGCAGTCGGTGTCCATGATGTGCGCCTTGACGTGATGCGCGAAGTAGTTGGTCGGGTCGCGTTCCAATGCGGCATCGATCGCGCGTTCGGCGGGTTTGGTGTCGCCGACTTCCTCGTGGGCGAACGCCCAGATGGTCTGGGCGCAATCGTAGCCGGGAAGATCGGCGGACCAGCGTGGCGTGACACGATCGACCTGTTCCAGGATCGGCTGGGTCTGCCCATGCCGGAACCAGATCGTATCGGAGATGCGGTAAGCCAGCAGGTCGGTAGGCGAGTCGTCGAGGATCCGGCCCCAGATCTTGAAGGATTCGTCGAGCGATCCGCGGTGCCATGCATCGGCGGCGGCAAGGTGCATGCGTTCGCGCGTGGTGATGTTTGCCGCGCCAGCGTGTGCGGCGGCCAGCGTCGCGTCGATCTGCGGCCGATTGGCGGGGTTCGCCGCGATCAGCAGCAGATAGGCTTTCAGGCAATGGCCCATGACGAAGCCAGGGTCCGCGGCGATCGCGCGCCCGGCAAGCACCATGGTGTCGGCGTGGAATTTCAGGAAATGCTCGACCGAGCGGTCGAACGAGGTGACGGCCTCCGTGCTGTCGGTGGAGAGTGCGAGACCGCGTTCGTCCTGTCTCATGAGGTGGGTGCTCCCATGCCGATCCTGAGCCGGTTGCCGCCCTCGGCGCCAAGCGCGTTGCGCAATGCGGTGAGCAGCGCAACGATCGACGGTGCCGCGCGCGGCGGGCGGTTGGCGGTGCGGCGTGCCGGGGTCTGCAAGAGCCAGCGCACCGGGCGCATGTCCGGCGCGGCGCGCTGGAGCAAGTAATTGCCGTCGTCCGTGGTGATCGTAACGCCGCTGTCGTCCGCCACCACGCGCGCCCGTACGACCCAAAGTGCCAGGCAGTCGATCAGCAGTGCGCGCAGTTCAGCGTCTGTCATGATGGAATAAGTCTCCCCCTCCCCTTGCGGGAGGGGGTTGGGGGGAGGGGGCCAAGCGTTCGGAAACTGCGGCCATTCGGACCCCTCCCCCTACCCCCTCCCGCAAGGGGAGGACGCTGCGCTGCATTGCCAGACATCATCACCGTTACAGCATCGGTCCCGCGAACATCTCCTCGGCAATCCTGCGATGCTGCCATTTGCCGTCGGCGTTGCTGCCTTTCCACGTCCCGCTCTCCACCACCGCCTTCCCCCGCAGGATCGTCAGACTCGGCCACGCGTCCATCTTGCGGCCCTCCCACGGTGTGTAGTCCGCCTCGTGCAGGTCCTGCGCGCGGATCACCCGCTTGTCCGCCGGATCCAGCACGCAGATATCGGCATCCGACCCCGCCGCGAGCGCACCCTTCCGCGGATACAGCCCCATGATCTTCGCCGCATTGGTCGACACCAGATCGACATAGCGCGACAGCGAGTAACCGCGCCTTCCCACCATCTCGGTGTACATCAGCGCCACGCGCGGCTCGACGCCGGCATTGCCGCCGGTTGTGTCGTCGATGCGCAGGCCCTGCAGCTTCTTCGCCAGCGTGCAGCAGATCTCGTCGGTGGCCACGCAGTTGATGCATCCGTCCAACGTGCCCGCCCACAGCGCCGCCTGATCCTCGGCCGACTTCAGCGACGGATAGGTGTGATAGATCTGGCCGTTCGGTCGCTGGTAATCTTCCGACGTGTACAGCATGTACTGGTGCAACGACTCACCGTAGATCGGCACGCCGCGCGCGCGGGCTTCGCGGATCGCCGATACGCCGGATGCAGCCGATGTATGCATCATGTAGAGCGCCGCTCCAACCTTTTCGGCCAACCGGATCACGCGACGGAACGAGATATCCTCGCTCAGCGTGTTGTGCACCTCGGCCATGTTGGCAAATCCGGTCCGTCCCTCGCGGATCAGCTTGCCGTACATGTGCATCACGATGTCATTGTCCTCGGAATGGATCACGCCGAGGCCGCGGTTGGCGGCAAGCACCTGGAACACTTCCCAGATATCGCCGAAATCCACCATGCGTCCTTTGCGCGACGGCGTTATGTCGGTGGTGAAGATCTTCACGGTGGGGAAACCCGCCTGGATCGCCTCGGCAAGCTGACCCGTCAGTTCCACCGGCAGATCGCCCTCCACCATGATGTGCTGCGCGTAGTCGCAGGCGCAGTGGCCTTTCCAATCTTCCTCACGCTTCTCGATCGCATCCCGCACGTTGGCGCCCTGCGAGGCGCGGGTGAAATCGATCATCGTCGTTGTGCCGCCATGCAGCGCGGCGCGTCCCACCACGTCCGGCGGGTCGGTCAGACCCGCGCTGCCGTCCGGGTTGGGCAAATGCCATTTGCAATGCACGTGCGGGTCGATGCCGCCCGGCATGACGATCTTGCCGCGCGCATCGATCAGCCGCGCGCCTTCCGGCACCGGCAGGCTGCCGCTCGCGGCGACCGCGACGATGCGCTCGCCCGCGATCGCGATGTCAAACGCGCCGACGCCCTGCGGCGTGACCACGGTATCGCCGCGCACCACGAGATCGACCATCGCCGCTTCCTCCCCGTGTTCCAGGCGGCATGGTTCCGCGTCTGGGGCAATCCGGCAAGGGCGAGTTTGGGGGCAACGTTCACCGCGGAGGGGCAGAGGCCGCTGAGCAGACGAGTTCGCTGAGGTAACATATTCGCTGCCGCAGACCTTTTCACTCGCCTGCTCAGCGACCTCTGCGCCTCCGCGGTGAAATATTCTCAACTGTACCTCGAACACACAACGCTTGCGCGCCTCCCTCCCGGCGCGGATGCTCTGTCGCATGGACACGCATGAATTCGACGTTGTGGTGATCGGCGCCGGGATCGCCGGTTCCACCAGCGCGGCCGCGCTTGCTGCCGACCGCCGCGTGGCGCTGATTGAGGCGGAGGAGGCGCCCGGCTATCACAGCACCGGCCGCTCCGCCGCACTGTGGATCCTGAACTATGGGCCACCGGATGTGCGGCGGCTCACGGGACTTTCTCGTTCGTTCTTCGAATCTCCGCCTGACGGCTTCACAGAGCAACCATTGATGTCGCGCCGGCCGGTGGTGTTCCTCGCGCCGGAACCGCAGCGCGCGCAACTGGAGCAGATGCTGGCCGAGGGGCTGGGTCTGCGTGCGGTTTCGATCGACGCGGCGCGCGCGATGGCGCCGGCGCTGCGGCCCGACTATGCGGTCGCTGCCGCCATCGAGGAGGACGCGTTCGACATGGACGTGGCGGCGCTGCATCAGGGCTTCCTGCGCCAACTGCGCGCGCGCGGCGGCGTGCTGGCGCTGCGGCATCGCGCCGGGCGGATCGAGCGTCGCGAAGCGGCCTGGGACGTGCACACCAGCGCGGGCGACGTGTTCCGCGCGCCTGTGGTGGTGAACGCTGCGGGTGCGTGGGGCGACGAGGTGGCGAGCCTTGCCGGCGTCGCACCGCTGGGCCTGACGCCGTGCCGGCGGACCGGCGCGATCATCGATCCTCAGCCGTGGGCGGTGGACGGTTGGCCGCTGCTGAACGACGTCGGCCATACTTGGTATGTCCGGCCGGAGGCGCGGACGCGGCTGATGGTTTCTCCGGCGGACGAAACGCCGATGCAACCGCATGACGTGCAGCCCGACGAGCTGGACATCGCGATTGCAATCGACCGCATGCAGCAGGCGCTCGACATCGAGGTGCGGCGGGTGGAACGAAGCTGGGCAGGTCTGCGCACGTTCACGCCGGACCGCAGTCTCGCGTTTGGCTGGGACCGCGCCGCGGAGGGTTTCTTCTGGTGCGTCGGCCAGGGCGGCTACGGCATCCAGACCTCGCCCGCGGCGGGGAAATTGGTGGCGGATCTGATCAGCGGGCGCGACCCGGGTCGCGCGGCCGATATCGTGGCGACGATCGATCCGGCGCGGTTCAGCGGTGCGGCGAGCCGCTGACCGCGATCCGCCACGACCGAGGGAACGATGCTCAGGGAACCTGATCGAGAACCCGACCTTTGGTGCTCAGCAATTCCTCCGACACGTCCGGTCGATCGATCAGCAGGTTGGAGCCGGCGTAGATGAAGGC
>DATMND010000289.1:0-4555 GCA_035569235.1 Acetobacteraceae bacterium
GGCAGCAGCCATCTTGCTCGCGCGTGCCGGAGCGAATGTGCTGGTCGTCGACCGTGACCTTGCGCTGGCAGAGCGGACCGTGGCGATGATAGCCACTGATGTCGGGAACGCGGTTGCTGCCTCTTACGACGTGACCAGTTCGGTGCAATGCGCCGCCATGGTCGAGGACGCGGTGTCCCGATGGGGCAGGCTGGACTGCCTCGACAACAACGTGGGCATCGGCAGCAAGGGTACGGTCGTCGAGGAAACCGAGGAGAACTGGGCACGCGTGATGCACGTGAACGTGGACACCATGTTCCTCGTTTGCAAGCACGCCATCCCGGCAATGATCCGCACCGCGGGAGGCGGAGCAATCGTCAACGTCTCTTCGATTTCCGCGCTGCGTCCGCGCGGCCTGACCGCCTACACGGTGTCCAAGGGCGCGGTAATTGCACTGACCAAGGCGATCGCGGTCGATCACGGCGCGGACGGAATCCGCGCAAACTGTGTCGCCCCCGGACCGGTGTATACGCCCATGGTCTATGCCCGAGGCATGACCGAACAGGCACGCGACACCCGTCGCCAGGCCTCTGTGCTCAAGCGCGAGGGTACCGGTTGGGACATCGGTGGCGCCGTGCGCTTCCTGCTGTCCGACCAGGCCCGCTACATCACCGGGCAAGTCCTGGTTGTTGACGGCGGGGCTACGCTCGTCGGTCCGAGCCGCGCGTCGCAATAGGCTGGAACGAACGAAACGTCCCGTGGCGGCGCGGTCCGCCAGGACGACTTGGCCGTGCTATCCTCGTGATATCGGCGTACACGCCGCGGCGGCTGCCCGCGCCAATACGATCATGCGGCGGGCTGCCACCCCCGCGCCGGCGACGTCGCCCGCCAAGT
The DNA here is from genome assembly GCA_035569235.1 of Acetobacteraceae bacterium. Classification (GTDB taxonomy): domain Bacteria; phylum Pseudomonadota; class Alphaproteobacteria; order Acetobacterales; family Acetobacteraceae; genus JAMXLO01. The sequence goes on from DATMND010000289.1 coordinate 874, forward strand.
GCCGCAACAGAGGATGCGACACCATCGCATGCGTGGCAGCGTTCACGGCGACCTCCGCTGCGGCAACCGTCGCCGCAGCCAAGGCCGTTTTCTGCAGCAATGCCAGCGTGCCCAGAATGCCTGGGCGCATCCCATGCAGTGCTGCGACCTGCCGTATCAGTCGCACACCGCACCAGCCAACGGTCAGCACGTCCATTGCAGGCAATGGGGTCGCCGCAACGATTGCAACGCTCTGAAGTGTGACGGTCCGCCCGAGGACGTCTGTCGCGTCCCGCAGCGCTTGTGCAGGTCCGGAACGCAAGAGCGCAAGCACTGCTTCAGGCGTGTCGGCCGCGGCCAGAGCCGGCAAGATTCCAGAGGGCATTGTCACGTTAACCTCGCGTGGTCAGCATAGAGCCGAGGGCAGCCCTGCCGCGTCTATCATGCTGCCCGTTTGGCACATGTCTCCTGGTGCCAGGTTTTGAAAGCGTCCGATCGGACCACGCGATAGGCAGCAGCTACAAGTTGGTGTCGACGTGGATGGAAGTGACCGTAGATGAAGGAATGAGCGGAGAGAAAGTCCTGCGCTTGTTCGGACGATTCGAACCGTTGCATCTGCCTCTCTCGTCGTCGCGTCGGCCGATGCGAGTTCTCAGCCCGATTGTTCAGATATCGGCTTTGTCGGTGCTCGACGCCGGGAAGCAGTTGACGCCGAGCGACACCATAACTCCTCAGCTTGTCGGTCACGATCACTCGCGGGACGTATTGCAACCCCTTCAGAAGCCGTCTGAAGAATCGCTTCGCGGCGTTGGCATCGCGCCGGGCCTGAACGAGGATGTCGAGCACAACGACATTCTGATCGACGGCGCGCCAGAGGTAATGCTGCACGCCCTGGATCCGGCTGAAGACTTCGTCCATGTGCCACTTATCCCCTGGCCGCGGCCGGCGGCGGCGCAGGCGGTCGGCGAAACTCGCACCGAATTTCTTGCACCAGCGTCGCACCGTCTCGTAGGAGACGAGAATGCCGCGTTCAGCCAGGAGCAACTCAACATCCCGCAGGCTGAGACTGAACACGTGGTACAGCCAGACAGCGTAGCTGATGATCTCGGCGGAGAACCGGTGGCGGTAGTGGGGATCGGGTGGCCGCTTCATACCCCCAACCTTCAGGCGAAATCGCGAAATCGGCTTCGTGTTTCAGGATGCCACCCTGCTGCCCTGGCGCAATGCGTTGGACAATGTCCGCCTGCCAGTGGAAGTGGGCGGACGGCATGAACTGCCCCAGGGGTCGATGGGGCCCGAGGAACTGCTGGCGCTGGTCGGACTGGCCGGTTGGGAGAAGGCGCTGCCGCACGAGCTGTCGGGCGGCATGCGCCAGCGCGTATCAATCGCGCGTGCGCTGCTCGGCGGACCGCGCGTGCTATTGATGGATGAGCCATTCGGCGCACTCGACGAAATCACGCGCGACCGGTTGAACGAGGAACTGCTGCGCATCTGGCACGAGACGGGCACGACGATCATCTTCGTCACGCATAGCATCTACGAAGCGGCGTTTCTCGGCCAACAGGTGCTGATGCTGGCCGCGCGCCCCGGACGCGTGCGCGAGATCGTGACGATCCATCTTCCGGAACCGCGCGCCTGTCGATGCGATCGTCTCGCATGATGTACAAGCACTTTTTCCCGGTGTAGGGATTCGTTCGAACCATCGAATGCATCACCGGTGGATTGCGATCAATCTCCTCCTGGAGGAAAGGCGCGCTTGCGACCAGTGAAATCGAACTCAGCACGCCGCCCTTCAATCCGGTCTCGGATCGGGTCAGGTAATGCTTCCCAGGCCGTCTGCGCACTGGCAAACTCTGTGTCGCCCAAGATGAGGCTATGTAACTCGGGGATCTCGATCGCGTAAAGCATCGTACCGCGTGGCGGCCGCGCCGTGTAGCACATGTCGCTGTGCCAATTCTCTCCGGCACGGCGGACCCCAACCGGACGATTTTCCTCAGTGATGTTGGAGATGACAACGATCTCCGGGTTGCCGGGCACGCTCCAGCGTTCCCCGAATATATTGAATTCGATCTCGCCGAAGCGGCGGGTGAACGCAACCTGTTGCGACGGAGTGAGACCCTGATTGTCACGTTGCCGCTTGGATGGAGAATAGCGCCGGTTCGTGTCGGTACTGCCTTTTGGAATGGGAAAGGTGGGCCCGGGGTTTCTCAATTATGCGGCAATAAATGAGAATTCGCGGCCACCAGATCCGCGTTCCAGGCGGATCTCTGTTGCCTGTGCCAGCCATAGCCTTGCGCCAACGTTCTAGCAACGTGCAGGGGGAATTCTCAATTAAGCGGCAGCACGAAACAGGATATTCTCGTTCCTGGCGGCAATTTCGCAATTTAGCGGCAACCGCAACTGCCTGATTTCGTTGGAAAGGCCTTCTCACTCCAAGCGGCAGCACGACAACTGTACGTACCGACCGGTCAGATGCTGCAGGCGACGCCGTATCGGAACAACCTGATGGGCGTGCTGAAGGGCTTCGTGCTGTTTGGAATGTTCGTAAGGCCTGAGGCCGCGCGAATTCAGGCACGTTCCAGCGGGATTGCGTTGGCCGCAATTCGGATAGCCGCGGGGGATTAACCTCCCGCGACAGCTGTCGCAGGCCGTGCGGGAGGCTTGAAGCGCGCACCGAGGTGGCGGTTGAGTAGTCGACTCAGCGATCCGCCGCGGCCTCGATCTGCGTCTTGATCAGCCAAATCTCCGCCTCGTGCGCCGCACAGAGAGGGGACCAGCGTGCCTGGTCCATGCCGTCGACGCGCCATGCGGTCAGCGTGACGTAGCAGGACGTTGCCGGTAGATCGCACACCGGTCCTGGAATCACGCGCGCGGAAACACGCGGCACCTGCGACGTCGCGTCGCCGACGTGAAAGTCTACGATGTGGCGTGCCGAATCGGCCTCGATCCGAACCCAGCCACGCGCGCCGTCGTAAAGCGAGACGCCGGTGAACCGGCCCGATGCGCCGGCCGCCCTTGTGTCGAAGCAGCCGAGCGACCATCGCCCAAGCTGAAGTGGATTGGTGAGGAACCGGAACGCCGTGTCGGCCGCAACGTCGACGCGCAGTGTCACGCAGTGGGAAAGCCCGGTCATCGCCGCAACAGATCATCCAGCGCGGCGCAAAGGGCATCCACGTCATTGCCCGAAGTGACGATGCCAGGCGACAGGCGCAGGGTGGTTCCGCGAGCATCGCAGTAAAGCTGGCGCGATCGCAGAGCAGCGACAACGACTGGCGTATCGATGTCCGGCGGCACCCCGATCATCACGCTGCCGCCGCGCTGTTCGGCACTGAGGGGCGAGGCGATGGTCCAGCCGCGCTCGCGAGCATGGTCGATGATGCGCTCGCTGAGTGAACGATTGTGCGCACGGACGGCATCGATGCCGGTGTCGGCGAGCCAGCGCAGTCCAGGCAGCGACGCCGCCTCGGAAACGATCGACGGGGTCCCGTGATCGAAGCGACGGGCGTCGCAGGCGAAGCGGAATGTTTCCAGGTCCCAGGAGAAGGGATTTTCCTGACTGAACCCTCACGACTCCCCTCATTTATCAGATCGGTCCGAAAACGTCAGCGAAGAGCGGCTGGTCTTGCAGCATGAGTGAAAAGCGCTGCATCAGCGGACGCAGCCTGCCTTCCGGCATCATGGGGATCAGATCGTAGAGCATGCA
>DATMND010000290.1:0-5899 GCA_035569235.1 Acetobacteraceae bacterium
CCCAGTTGAGGGCCAGCAGATAGCCGACCTCGCCCACCACCACCGTGGCAATCGCATAGTAGTGGCCGGACAGGCGGAAGCACGGCCAGCCAACCAGCAGCGCCATCAGTCCGCCCAGAGCGCCTCCGGCAAACATTCCAAACGTCGGCGGAATACCCAAGCGGGTCAGCAATAGCGATGATACATATGCACCCACACCGAAATACAGTGCGTGGCTCAGCGAAATCTGCCCGCAATAGCCGCCGAGGATGTTCCACGCCTGGGCAAGGCCGGCGAACAGCACGGTGATGATGATCAGGTTGCGCGTGTAGACATCGTGGATCGGCAGCGGCAGCGCCGCAAGCGCCAGCAGCAGTGCCGCGCCGATCATCAATTCGTGGCGGCGGCGGCGCGTGATGGAGGTTTCCGTCACAGCGTGCCGAACAGCCCGCGCGGGCGAAACATCAGCACGGCCAGGTAAATCGCGAACATGCCCACCTGCTTCAGCGACGGCTCGATCAGGAATGCGGTGAGCGCCTCCACCTGGCCGATCAGCAGCCCTGCCACCAGTGCGCCGAACAGGCTGCCGAAGCCGCCGAGTGCCACGGTGACGTAGGCGATCAACGCGAAGTTCGCGCCGACATTTGGCGAGACGTAGTAGAAGGTGGCGAGCATCACGCCTGCGATGCCTACCGTCGCGGCGCCGAGCCCCCAGCCGAGGGCGAAGATGCGGTCGCGGTCGATGCCGATCAGCGCCACTGCGTCGCGATCCTCGCGCGTTGCTTCCAGCGCGCGGCCGAATTCGGTGCGGCTGATCAGCAGCAGCAGTCCGAAGGCCAGCAGGCTGACGATGCCGGCGGCAAGCTGTGGCAGCGGGACGAACACGCCGGCGAGGTTGATGGTTCGACCCGCGAGCAGTGACGTGCCGACGCTCTTGAAGTCGGTGCCGAAGGTGAACTGCGCTGCGCCGCGCAGCAGGATCGCAAGCCCGAACGTGACGAAGATCTGCACCATGCCGCGATTGAACCGCACCGACAGGGCGCGCGCCATCAGCAGGTAGTAGATCGCCACACCCAGTGCAAACAGCGCGAGTGCGACGGGGATCAGCAGCAGCAGCGGATCGAGGCCGGTCGCAAGCCAGGCGACGAAGGTGGCGTACATCGCCAGCATCAGAAGTTCGCCGTGCGCGAAGTTCACCACGTCCATCAGGCCGAAGATCAGGCTGAGCCCGGCGGCAACGAGTGCGTAGATCAGACCCATCAGCAGGCCGCCAACAACGACCTGGAGAAGGATGGTGAGGGTCACCCCCTCTTCTCCCCCTCCCCTTGCGGGAGGGGGCTGGGGGGAGGGGTTGGCGCAAGTGCCAACGAGCCCCCTCCCCCCGACCCCCTCCCGCAAGGGGAGGGGGAGGTGTTTGGTGGCATCACTTTCCCACGTTCCACACCGCTTCCTCGGCCGCGACGTCGAACGGGTAGATCGTGTGATACTTTCCCTCCCTGACCTGCTGAATCACCGGCGTTGCCGCAACATTCTGCCCCGTCGCGTCAAACCTGACGCCCTTCCATGGCATGATCGTCTGATCGCCGGGAATGTCGGTCGCCACCAGCGCCTGACGCAGCTTCTCCGGATCGGTCGCCCCCGCGCGATTGATCGCATCGGTCAGCACGATCACCGCGGTGATCTCGCGCCCCGTGTTGTCGTTCAGGTCCTTGCCGTTGCGCGCACGATACAGCGCATTCACCGCCGGGATGGCCGGCCGCGTCTTCGCCGCATCCAGCGCGAACGCGGAGCGGCTCATCACGCCCTCCGCCAGTGGGCCGACCGCCTCGATGAACGCCTGCTCCGCGAAGCCGGCCGACTGCGCCATGATCGCCTTTGGCGCGTAGCCCACATCGTGCAGGCCGCGCATCAGCAGGATCGCGTCGGACGTGTAAGACGATGGCATGATCACATCGCCATTCGCCGCCTTGATCTGCTGCACCTCGGCCGACAGCGACGGCGAGTTGCCGCGATAGCGGATATCGGCAACCACCTTGATGCCAGCCGCCTCGGCCATCTGCTTCTGCGCGTTCGAACTGTCGGTGCCGAAGATCGTGTCCTCGTGGAACAGCACGACGCTCTGCGCCTTCCGCCCGGTCTTCGCACCGATGTCGCGGAAGAAGTCGAACATCGCCTGGGTGAACATGATGTCATGCGGCGACGTCCGAAAAAACCACTTCAGCCCGCGCTGATTCAAACTCGGCGACGAATTGTCGGCCGACAGGTACGGCACCTCATAGCGATCCGCCACCTGCGAGATGGTCGCCGCGGTGGCGCTCTGATACGAGCCGATCAGCGCCGTGACGTGCTCCTGGGTGATCAGCCGTTCGGCCTCGGCGCGCGCCTTCTGCGGATCGCCCTGATGATCGGCGAAGATCAGCCGCAGCTTCGCCCCGCCCAGCCGGTCGAGCCCGCCGCCCTTGCCGAGCAGCATCGGGATGTCGTGTCTGCCGTTGATGATCTCGGCGGCAGTCTCCATCGCGGCTCTGGCGTCGGCGCCGACCTGCGCGTTCGGTCCGGTCATCGGATACAGCGCGCCGATCACCACCTCGTCGGCCGCGCGCGCCGAACCGATGCCGATCGCCAGCACAAGTGACGCGATCGCGTATGCCAGACGATGCATGAAGGCCCCCTTGGTTTGCCGGCGACTGAAATCGGACGGCCGGTAGCTGTCAAGCAATCAGCCGAGATTGGCCGCCAGAAAGGCAAGACGAGCGCAGATCAGACCGGCCACGGTCGAGCCGCAGATCGCTATGAACAGGTTACGTGTGGACAGCGATCCGCGGATCAGCAGGACAGCGGCGACCGGCGCAATCAGCGAGCCAGCGCCCACCGGCACACCAAACTCCGACCAAGCGTAAACCGACATCATGAAACCCAGGATGGTCGCGATGAAGACCGGGAAGATGCAGGCGACCAACCAGTTGCCTTCGGGCACCAGCAAGGTCGCAAGAACCGCAAATGCGAACAGGGCGATTGCGACGAAGTACAGCAGTTCGGCCAGCATATGCCTGGCGGTCGCTACGTGCCGACCTTCAACGTCGCCACCAGCCCGCGCAGGCACGCGAGCATAGACAGCGCGGTGATCTGCCCGGTGCGCGGGTTCTCCGCACTCGGCACGTTCTCGACGGTCATGGTGAAACGGGCTGACTCAGCTTCCACTCGGATCGTATGGATGTTGCGGGTGATAGTCGGGTCGGCCCAGATCTCGACGCGCGTGCGTATCGGGCCGATGCCGGCCAGGGCCAGCGCCGCCGCCACATTCACGTTCGCCGGAAAGCCGGCGGCGGCATCGAACGCGTTGCCCTCGAACACGCGCTGCGGCGCCGTGATCTGGCTCACGTCGATCCCGTGCCGCACCAGATAGGGTGCGCCCTCCAACCCCCGCGGCGGCTTGCGACTTTCGATGGTGACGCTGTCCACTCGGCCCTCGGCGGCAGCGCGCACCGCGTCGAGGCCGAGCAGCGCGCCGGTCGGCACCACGATGCGTGCCCCGGTCTCCTGGGCGCGGCGCACAAGGGGCATGCGCGGCAACAGGGCGCCTACGGACGCCGGCACGAAAATGCGGCCGGCCTCGATCGCGGCGCCGGCAATCTTCTCGAACACGGCGGCAGGGGCCGCCTCCACCACGATATCGGCCGCGGCGAGGTCCGCCAGTGAAACGAGGCGGGGCGGTGCGCGGAACTGCTGGAGGTTTCCTTGCGCCTTGGCCTGATCGCGTGCCGCCACAGCCACGAGTTGCAGTCCGTCAACGCCTTCGTCCAGGGCGCGCGCCAGCTTCAGGCCGATCGCGCCGAGGCCGCCGATCGCGACCGTCCTGGTCATGTCTTCCCCTCCACGATGGCACGCGCCGCCGCCAGGTCTTCGGGCGTATTGACGTTAAAGAACGGGTCCCATTTCGCGGCCGGAAAATCAATCCTGCGCATGCCGATCCCTCGGGCGAAGTATGCTACGTCGCGCCGGCCTCGCACCGAAAGGAACCGGCGCAGTTCGCCATGCCGCGCGACCGGCCAGAGCGCCACCAAGTGGTGCACGCGGTCATTGCTGGCGGCGCAGGCAGGAGAAGGAGCGAGCGCGGCTGCAAGTCCCTTGGGGATGAAAGGGGTATCGCCGGGCACGGTCAGCAGCGTTTCCGCGCCCTGCGAGGCGGCCCATTCCAGGCCGGCCAGCACGCCGGCGAGCGGCCCCTCCCCGGCAAAGTCCCCATCGCTCAGCACCGGCAGCTTCAAACTGGCAAAGCGCGCTGGATCGCCGTTGGCGCTGATGGCGATCTGCGCCACGTCGAGCGCGGCGGCGATGCGTTCGATCATCCGGGTGCCCGCCAGGTCCAGCAGCGGCTTGTCTCCGCCGCCCATGCGACGGGCTGCGCCGCCGGCCAGGATGACAGCGGCGGTTTCGCTCACTGAACGCAGCCGGGAATGGGGCGAGCAACGGGACTTGAACCCGTGACATCCAGGACCACAACCTGGCGCTCTGCCAACTGAGCTATGCCCGCCATCCGGGCGGCGGCTTTAGGCCGATCAGCCAGCTTCCGTCAACGCTTGTGAACGGTCATGACCCGGCGATCCGCGTGGCGCGAAGTGCCGCTGCAGCCGCGCCACCGCCTCATCCAATACCTCATCGCGCTTGCAGAATGCGAAGCGGGCATAGTGCCGCGGCGGGTCCGGCGCGTCATAGAAGGCGGTGACCGGAATCGCGGTGACTCCAGCCTGCTCTGTGATGTGGCGGCAGAACGCCACATCGTCGCCGGCGAAACCCAGCGGGGAGAAGTCGGTGGTGATGAAGTAGCTGCCATGGCTGGGCAATACCGTCAGGCCAAGGCTCGCCAGTCCGGCAGCCAGCCGATCGCGCTTGGCCTGCAGCGCAATCCCGATATTGGCGAAGTAGGCATCGTCCTTGGCCAGGCCCACCGCCACCGCGCGCTGCAGGTTGGGGGCGGTCGTGAAGGTCAGGTTCTGATGCGCCTTGGCGACCACGCTGGCCAGTGCGGCCGGGGCGGTGACGTAGCCGACCTTCCAGCCGGTCAGCGAGAACGTCTTGCCGGCGCTGCCGATGCGCATCACCCGATCACGCAGACCGGGCAGCGTCATCAGCGGGATATGGCACCAGCCATCGAACGTCAGGTGCTCATAGACCTCGTCGCACACGGCATAGGCATCGTGACGCACCAGCAGATCGGCGATGAAGGCGAGTTCGGCGGCGGTGAATACCTTGCCCGTCGGGTTCATCGGCGTGTTCAGCACGATCGCCTTGGTCTTCGGTCCGAATGCCGCCGCCAGATCGGCACGCGGCAGTTCCCAGTTCGGCGGGGACAGGCGCACGATGCGCGGCGTGGCGCCGATCAGTCGAACCACCGGCGCATAGGTGTCGTACAGCGGCTCGATGAGCACGACCTCATCGCCGGGGTTGACCACCGCCATGAGGCAGGCGGTGACCGCCTCGGTGGCCCCCGAGGTGACGACGACCTCGGTCGCCGGATCGACCTCCAGGCCATAAAACCGGGTATTCGCCGCTGCCACCGCCTGGCGCAGTTCCGGGACGCCGGTCATCGGCGGGTACTGGTTGCGGTTGTCCATCAGCGCGTCCGCCGCTGCCTTCACCACGTCGGGCGGCCCGTCGGTGTCGGGGAAGCCCTGGCCGAGGTTGATCGAGCCATGCTGCAGGGCGAGCGCGGACATCACGGTGAAGATCGTGGTGCCGATGGACGACAGGGTCGAGTTGAGCGGCTTCATGGGTGCCCTCTCACGACTCCCCTCATTTATCAGATCGGTCCGAAAACGTCAGCGAAGAGCGGCTGGTCTTGCAGCATGAGTGAAAAGCGCTGCATCAGCGGACGCAGCCTGCCTTCCGGCATCATGGGGATCAGATCGTAGAGCATGCA
>DATMND010000291.1:0-18005 GCA_035569235.1 Acetobacteraceae bacterium
ACGGTCGCCGGAAGATGAATGCCCACCGGATCACCCTCCACGAGGTCAATTGTGACGGGCATGTTGTCCTGCAGGAACGGCGCCAGGTCGCCCAGCAGGTCGAGCGGGATATGCGTCTCTTCGTAGCTCTCCGGGTCCATCAGCACCATGTTCGTGCCGTCGGTGTAGGAGTAGTTGTACTCCTTCTCCTCGGTCATCAGCCGCTCGACGGTGTCGGCGGTGCGCCAGCGCTCGTTGGTCTTGTTGCCCGACTTGAGGTCGCGCATTTCCACCTGGATGAACGCGCCGCCCTTGCCCGGCGTGATGATCTGCTGCTTCAGCACGGTCCAGCGACGGCCTTCGTGCTCGATCACCTGTCCGGCACGGATCAGGTTCGCCTGCTGCTTCATTGTAAAAGAGCCTGTGTCGGTTGTCTTTAGGGTGCCGGCTTCTAGACCGGGCGGGCGGGTGGGGCAAGTTTCTGCCGGCCTCGCGACGGCGGGTCCACCCATGGTAACATCGGAGCCATGAGCGCAGTGCTGCAACGGCCGATGACCCTGGCAGAATTCCTGGACTGGGAGGAGCGGCAGGAACTCCGCTACGAATTCGACGGTTTCCAACCGGCTGCGATGACCGGCGGGACCGCCGCGCATGAGACCATCGCCGGCACGCTCCGGTCGCTGCTGTACCAGCGGCTACGCGGTAAGCCGTGCCGGCCGTGGGGACCAACCACCAAGATCGAGGTCCAGGGCCGCGTCCGTTACCCGGATGCCCACGTGAACTGCACGCCTTTTTCCCCGAGTGCTACGATCGTTCCGGAACCTGTTGTTGTATTCGAAGTGCTTAGCCCCAAAACCTCGCGGACTGATCGGATCGAGAAACTGCGGGAATACCAAGCAACAGCATCGATTCAGCGCTACGTCATTCTTGAGCAGGACAGCATCGCCGCCACGGTGTTCTCCCGGATGGGCGCCGATTGGATCGCGCGCGCCCTCACGGAAGGTGACTTGCTGCAAATGCCGGAGATTGGGATCGAACTGGTCCTGAGCGAAATCTACGCGGACGTGGATCTCAGTCCCGGCGAAGACACAGAAGCGGCTTCATCGCGGACCTGAAATCGAGCGCAACATTCCACCGGGGTCGCGCACATGGTCGTCCGGTTCCAGGTAGTCGGGGCCGATCGGCACCTTGCCGTAACCGCCCGGAATATCCAGCACGTAGGTCGGCCACGCCAGGCCGGTGACGCGTCCGCGCAACTCCGCGAGCAGGCGACGGCCCTCCTCAATCGGCACATGGAAGCGCGCGGTACCGGGCGCCGCGTCCAACTGGTGCAGGTAGTAGGGCTTCACACGCGCGGCCAGCATGGCGCGGAACAACGCCTCCAACGCCTCGGCGTTGTCATTGACACCGCGCAGCAGTACGGATTGGCCGAGCACGGGTATGGCGCGCGCAAGCACCTGCCGAATGGCGGCACAGGCCGCAGGCGTGAATTCGCGCGCGTGATTGGCATGTAGCACGAGCCACATCGACTTTTCCGTCTCCAGGGCGGCTGCGAGTGCATCGGTCATTCGCGCCGGATCGGCCACAGGCACGCGCGTGTGCAGGCGCAGGATGTCGATATGCGGGATCGCCGATAACGCCCCGATGATCGAGGCAAGGCGGCGCGGCGACAGCATCAGCGGATCGCCGCCGGTCAGGATCACCTCGCGGATCACCGGCCGCGCAGCGAACCAGTCATACGCCGCCTGCAACTCCGCATCGCTCAGCAACCCACCGTCCGGGCCGACGTGTTCGCGACGGAAGCAGAAGCGACAATACACGGGACAGATAAGCAGCGGCTTGAGCAAGGCGCGGTCAGGATAGCGGTGCACCACGCCCTTGATCGGCGAGAGCGCATCATCCGCGATCGGATCGGCGCGTTCGTGCGCTGCGGTGATCAGTTCGGCGGCATCTGGTATGAACTGGTGGCCGATCGGGTCGTCGGGGTGTTCGATCAGCGCGCGCATCGCCGGAGTGATGGCAACGGCGTAACGTCGCTCCACCGCGGCGATCGCCTCGCGCGCGGCCGGATCGATCAGGCCATCGGCGGCCAGGGCGTCGGCGTCGCGCAGAACACGTCCCTGCGTGACGCCGGCACGGGAAAGAATCACTCCGGCAGGCGGGTGGACTGCCAGGTCACCATCTGCCACTGGCCAGCCTTGTTGGCATAGACATCGGTGAATCGGACAGCAAAGGCGTTGGGTTTTCCGCCCGAGTTGACGCGAATTCGGCACGATCCGGTCAGCACCACAGCGTCGCCGAGGTCCTGCGCCTTCACGTCGTATGGTTCGACCCCGGTATAGACGGTGGTTCCGGATTCCATCGCGCCGATCAGGCTTTTCTTCGTGTCGATCCGCGCCGATGAGTGCGTGTAGACCAGATCGTCCGACAGCAGCGCATTCAGCTTGCCGATGTCCTTCTCCGCCATCGCGGTCATGCGCTGCCTGTCGAGATCGATGATCTTCTGCCCGTTGTCAGCCATTTGGTTTCTCCTCCTGCTTCCGGCCGCACCTGTGCTGCCGGATCGCTCATGCTCGGGAACGCGCGGTGGCCGCCGAATGCTGGCCGGCAATGCGGCCGAATACCACGCCGGCGACCAGTCCCGTCCCGCTGCCGTAGTTGTGGAAATACAGCCCGCCCAGAATCTCCCCCGCGGCGTAAAGCCCCGGAATCGGTGCCCCAGAGGCATCCTCCACCTCGGCCGCTGTCGTCGTCTTCAGTCCGCCGAAGGTGAAGGTCACACCGGCCGTCACGCCATAGGCGTGGTAGGGCGGCGTGTCGAGCGTCTGCGCCCAGTTGGTCTTGTCGATGGGCAGCCCGAAGGTGCGCAACCCATCATGGATGTTCGGATTGAACGCCACGCCGGGACGCGGCGCCGCGTTGTACTGGCGGAGCGTTTCCAACACAGACCTGTTATCCACGCCGGTCAGTTTCGGCGCAAGATCCTCGAGGGTGTCCGCCTGCTCCTTGGTGATGCGCGCGATCCGATATTCCTCACGCAGCAGATGCACGACCTTCTGGTCGAAGATCTGCCAGGCAAACAGACCCGGCTGCTGCATCACCTCATGGCCGTACTTGGCATAGGTGTAGCTATGAAAATCCAGCCCTTCGTCCAGGAAGCGCTCGCCGCGCGCGTTGACCAGCACGCCGAACGGATAGTTGTGCTTTTGGAACCGGTCGCCGATCGTCAAATCGCCATACGGCGGCGCGTTCATGTCCCACTGAACGGCATGCGCGGCGGACCAGTGGCCCGCCACCGCGGCGCCGATGTCGATCGCCATGCGATGGCCGATGCCGGTGTTGTATTTGGTGCCGCGCACCTTTGCCAGATCCCAGTTCGGGCCCAGATAGCGGGCACGCATTTCGGCATTCGATTCAAATCCACCGCACGCGAGCACCACAGCCTTGGCGCGCAGATCGTATTGCTTGAACCGGTGCCGGACCCGCACGCCATCGATGCGGTCATCGCCACGCAGCAGGGCGGTCGCGGTGGTGTCGTACAGCACCGGAATGCCGAGGCGTTCCAGTTTCGCGTGGAGCGCCGCGACCAGATGCTGGCCGCCGCCCAGGATGTGGCATGCGAGCCCTCCCCAGAACTTGAATTTTCCCCCGACGTTGAACGCCTGCCGTCCGAGTGCCGGCTGAAATCGCACACCATTGCTGCGCAGCCACAGGCCGGCTTCGAAGCTGTTGCCGATCAGCACCTCGGTCAGCTCGGGATCACAACGGTACTCGGTCAGTCGGCCCATGTCGTCGAAGTACTGGCCTTCGGTGTAGCTGCCAAAGTCGATGGTGGCGAGATCTAGGTCGGCGATGTCCGGCGCGAGTTGCAGCAGATCGTCGATGCTGGAGTATTTGAAGCGGAATGCGCCGCCGGTGAACGCCGAGTTGCCGCCACGCGCCTCCTTCGGCGCAGTCTCGATCATGGCAACCGATGCGCCCGCCTCGTGCGCCGACAGTGCCGCATTGGCCGCGGCGTTGCCGGCGCCGATCACCAGCACGTCCACCTTGCCGAGTTCCGCCGGGGTCATGCGTCACATTCCTGAAATGCTTTGCGCAATTCTGCCACAAGGTTCGCTAGCGCACCACCTGACAGCGGGGTCGGATGCTTCGTATGCCGTGCGTCATCGTTGCAGAGTGCTCGCAATGGAGCTAATCTTTTCTGACCATCGCCGTCCACGTTGTCCATCTGGGAATCTCGGATCAGGAATTCGGGTTATCGCCGAAGGAGACGCCAGCTGGACAAATTTTGGTTGATCGGCTTTACGACGTTCCTGACCCGCTTTGCTCGCCGTCCGTTGGCCCCGACGCACGGTTCGGCCGCGAGCGGGGAAGTCCTGGGCGAGTTGGCGCGCCTTTTGCCGAACGACGCGTTGCAGCGGCTTGGCAGCTCCACTGGCGGCCTCGCACTGGACGAGGTCGAGAAGCGGCTGCGCTCGGTGGGTCCGAATCAGGTGGCGCACCAGACGCACCACACAATTGCCGGCGAAATTGCCGGAAGATCGATCAATCCGCTCAATGCATTGCTGCTGACGCTGGCAGTGGCGTCGTACTTCCTCAGCGATCAGCGGGCGGCGATCGTAATCGCGGTGATGGTGCTCCTGAGCATCTCCTTGGGCTTCCTGCAGGAGCACCGTTCCAACAACGCTGCCGATGCGCTGCGACGGATGGTGCTGACGAAGGCGACCCTTCGTCGGCGAGGCGCCACCGCGCAAGATCACGTGGACGTGCCGTTCGATCAGATCGTGCCCGGCGACGTGGTCATGTTGTCGGCTGGCGACATGATCCCGGCCGATCTGCGGCTGATCTCGGCGAAGGATCTCTTCGTCAATCAGTCAACACTCACCGGCGAGGCGATGCCGCTCGAGAAGAATGCCGAGGCGCACACCGGCGCCGCGGAGACGCCGTTCGATCTGCCGAATGTCTGCTTCATGGGGAGTGCCGTCGTCAGCGGCATTGGTTGTGGCGTGGTCGCACTCACCGGTGCGCGGACCGCATTCGGCCGCGTGGCGGGCGCGATCGCCGAGCGGCGGGTGCTGACCAGCTTCGACAAGGGCATCACGCGGTTCACCTGGCTGATGCTCAGCTTCATAGTGGTGATGGTCCCGCTCGTGTTCGTGATCAACGGCGTGAGCAAGGGCAACTGGCTCGAAGCGCTGCTGTTCTCGGTGGCCGTTGCGGTTGGGCTTACGCCGGAGATGCTGCCGATGATCGTGACCGTCAATCTCGCCAAGGGCGCGATGGCGATGTCGCGGAAGAAGGTCATCGTCAAGCGGCTCAATGCGATCCAGAACTTCGGCGCGATGGATGTTCTGTGCACTGACAAGACCGGCACACTGACACAGGACCGCATCATTCTGAAGCAACATCTGGATGTCCGCGGGAATGACTCGGACCGCGTTCTTGAATACGCATACCTGAACAGCTTCCACCAGTCCGGGCTCAAGAACCTGCTCGATGTTGCGGTCCTGAAGCATGTCGATCTCGAGGAGAAGCTCAAGGTCGAGAAGCAGTACCGCAAGATCGACGAGATGCCGTTCGACTTCGAGCGGCGCCGCATGTCCGTCGTTCTTGAGCGCGACGACAACGTGCATGTCCTCATCTGCAAGGGCGCCGTTGAGGAGGTTTTCGCGGTCTGCACGCGCTACGCGACGGGCGGCGAGAGCGGCGCTCTCGATGCCAGTCACTTCGCCTGGGTGAACGAGACGACGACCAGACTGAACGCGGATGGATTTCGTGTCATTGCTGTCGCATCAAAGGAAATGCCGCCCGCGCAGTCGGTGTACTCGGTCGCGGACGAGGCCGGTCTGACATTGCTGGGCTTCATTGCGTTCCTTGATCCGCCGAAAGAGACGGCCGCGGCGGCAATTGCCACGCTGAAGGCAAGCGGCGTCCAGGTGAAGATCCTGACAGGCGACAACGACATCGTCGCTCGCAAGATCTGTCACGAAGTCGGTCTGTCGGTGGACCGCATTGTGCTCGGCCGCGAGATCGAGGCGATGTCGCCAGATGAAATGGCGACGTTGGCCGAGACGGCTACGGTCTTCGCCAAGGTTTCACCGTCGCAGAAGGCGGCGATCATCGACGCGCTGCATCGCAAGGGGCACGTCGTCGGGTTTCTTGGCGACGGCATTAACGACGGGCCGGCGTTGAAGGCTGCCGATGTCGGTATTTCCGTGGACAGCGCCGTCGATATTGCGAAGGAGACTGCCGACATCATCCTGCTCGAGAAAAGCCTGGCGGTTCTCGGCGAAGGCGTTCTCGAAGGCCGCAAGGTGTTCGGCAACATCACGAAGTATATCAAGATGGGGGCGAGTTCCAACTTCGGGAACATGTTTAGCGTACTTGGCGCAAGCGTCATCCTGCCGTTCCTGCCGATGGCGCCGATTCAGGTTCTCACCAACAACCTGTTGTACGATTTCTCCCAGACGGCGATTCCGACCGACAACGTGGATGCCGAGTATCTGGCCGTGCCGCGGCGTTGGGACATCGGCAACATAACCAAATTCATGGTGCTGATCGGACCGATCAGCTCGATCTTCGATTACGTCACCTACTTCATGATGCTCTATGCCTTCGGTGCGTGGGACAAGCCGGCGCTGTTCCAGACCGGCTGGTTCGTCGAATCGCTGCTCACGCAGACGCTCATTATCCATATAATCCGCACCGCCAAGGTGCCGTTCCTGGAGAGCCGGGCGAGCGCGGCACTGATCACGACAAGCCTCATCATCGCCGTGGTGGGGATTGCCATTCCGTTCTCCTGGCTTGGCCCCACCCTGGGTTTCGTCCATCTCCCGGCGGGCTATTGGCTGCCGCTTGCTGGTATCCTGCTGAGCTACGCGATCCTGACCCACCTCATGAAGACGTGGTTCGTTCGCAGGTTCGGACTGAATTAGCCAGAGCCCGCGCCGCCGCGTGACACTACGGCGCCAACCGAACCATTGCCGCATGCGCGGTCGCGGCCAGATTACTATATTCGGAAGCATGACACGGAGACTGTTGCCATGGGTGACCTGAACCGCATCGCCGCCACTGCCGCGCTGCTCGGCGACCCGGCGCGCGCCAACATGCTTGCCGCGTTGATGGATGGCCGCGCGCTGACCGCCAAGGAACTGGCCTATGCCGCCCATGTCACTCCGCAGACGGCAAGCGGCCATCTGGCGAAGCTTGCCGATGGTGGGCTGCTGACGGGCGAGAAGCAGGGCAGACACCGCTACTTTCGGCTGGCTTCGGCCCTGGTCGGCCAGATGCTGGAGGGGGTGATGGCGGTAACCGGACCGGAGGCCGCGCGCACCACCGTATGGCGCGGCGGCGAGGCGTTACGGACGGCACGCACCTGCTACGACCACCTGGCCGGACGCCTCGGGGTGGCGCTGGCCGATGCGCTGACCGAGCGTGGCCATGTCGCCCTGGGCGCCGACGGCGGCGAGGTGACCGAACAGGGGGAACGTTTCCTGGTCGAGTTTGGCGCATCTCCGTCGCCGGGGCGGCGCGCGTTCTGCCGCCCGTGCCTCGATTGGAGCGAGCGGCGGCCACATCTCGCCGGGCGAGTCGGCGCCGCGCTTGCCTGCCGCTGCTTCGAGCTTGGCTGGATCGCCCGCCAGCGCGACACCCGCGCGTTGGCGATCAGCGAGGCAGGACGGCAAGGTTTTCTCGAACGCTTCGGCATCGGGCTCGCGCCTTAGGGCCCGAGGCGGAGTAACTGAATCGGTTGACGATGACGTTTCATCCCGCTGTCGTCATCCCCGCGAAAGCGGGGACCCACTTGTGACCTGGGTCCCCGCTTTCGCGGGGATGACGACAATGGGTTAGCGGCGCAATGCCTCCCGTGCTGCGGTCGCCAGCACGTCGGCGCGCTCGTTCATCGGATCGCCGGAATGGCCACGCACCCAGCGCCACTCGATCTGGTGCGTGGCCACCACGTCCAGTATCCGACGCCAAAGGTCCATGTTCGCCACCGGATCGCCCGCGCTGTTGCGCCAGTTGCGGCGGACCCATCCAGCATGCCAGCGCGTGACGCCGTTCTTCAGGTATTCGCTGTCGGTGTGCAGTATCACGCGGCACGGCCGCTTCAGCGCCTCCAACGCCATCATCGCCGCGGTCAGCTCCATGCGGTTGTTGGTGGTCGCCCGTTCGGCGCCCGACAGCTCGCGCTCGACGCCGCGGAACCGCAGGATCGCTGCCCATCCGCCCGGCCCAGGATTGGGCTTGCAGCCGCCATCGGTCCAGATCTCCACCACCTCGGCGGCCGACGGCCCTGGCGTGACGGTGACTTCCTCAGATGCCATACGCATGCTCGGTGCGCGCCGCCAGATGAAAGCGCAGCCGGCGCAGATACTCGATCGGATGCTTGCGCGTCACCAGTGCGCCGGGCGGCGTGTTGAGCCAGTCATACAGCCGCGTCAGCAGAAAGCGGATCGCCGCGCCACGGCACAGCACCGGCAGCGCCGCACGTTCGGGATCCGACAGCGGGCGCGTCGCGGCATAGGCTGACAGCATCGACCGCGCCTTGGTGACGTTGAACGAGAAGTCCTGTTCGAAGCACCAGGCGTTCAGGCACACCGCCACGTCGTAGGCCAGGATATCCGTGGCGGCGAAATAGAAGTCGATCAGGCCGGACAGACGGCCGTCCAGGAAGAACACGTTGTCGGGAAACAGGTCGGCATGAATGTGCCCGATCGGCAGGTCGCGCGGCCATGCGGCCAGAATCCCCGCCAGCGCCTTGTCCAGTTCGGCTGCAAGACCCGGCTGCACTTCGTCTGCCCGCGCGCGCGAACGCTCCAGCAATGGCACCCAACCATCCGGCCCGAGGGCATTGAGGCGCTGCGGCACGTAATCCTGCCCCGTAACGTGCAGCGCCGCGAGTGCCGCACCCACCGGCGCGCAATGCTCCGGCCGTACCCGGCGCGGCCATACGCCCGGCAGGAACGTGGTGATCGCGGCATGGCGCCCGCTCAACCGACGCAGCGCCACGCCATCCCGCCCGTGCACCGGCAGCGGGCAGACCATGCCGCGCCTGGCCAGATGCTCCATCAAGCCGAGAAACCAAGGCAGGTCGGCGGGATCCACCCGCTTCTCGTACAGCGTCAGGATGAAGTCGCCCGACGTGGTGCGCAGCGAGTAGTTGCTATTCTCCACGCCCTCGGCGATGCCGCGGAACGCCACCATGCTGCCGATGTCGTAATCCGCCAGGAAGGCGGCCAAAGCCTCGTCGGTGACCTCGGTATAGACGGCCATCCGCGATCAGGCCGCCGGGGCGAAAGACTGGACGATGATTGGCCTCCTGCGGCGTGTTGTCCATCCGGCCGGCGACGCGCACTATGCCGGCGCCCTCCCTTGCGGGCAACGACCGCGGTGCCGCAAGAAGCACCGGCCCGCATTCCGGAGTCGCCGATGCCCACACGACAGCCGAACCTTGGATGGGCGCCGCGCGCCGCCCTGCTCGTCCCCCTGGTCGCCGCGCTGCTGCCACTGCTGGCCAATTGCGGCCCGGCACGGAACCAGTTCGCGCCCCCCTGTCCACGTCCCTCGTTCCTGGGCGACGCGGCCGATCTGGACATCTACCGGACTGGCACCGCGCCGAACGGCCCGCACGACCTGACCGACCTCGTGCTGCAAGCCCGGATCGTCGGGGTGAACGGCAATTGCAAGGAGGGCGACACGAAGACCCAGCTCGCCACCGCGGTGAACATTCTGGTCGAGTTGACCCGCGGCCCGGCGATGCAGGGACAGGAGACCGACGTGCCGGTGTTCCTCGCGGTGACGGAGGGCGATACGATCCTGGACAAGCACGTTTATCTGGTGCACGCGACGTTCCCATCCAATGTCGACCGCATGACGTTGGGCACCGGCGAAATCGACATGATTCTGCCGATCACCGCGACCAAGTCGGGCGCGGCCTACACCGTCCTCGCCGGGTTCCAGCTCACACCGGATCAGTTGGCGCAGAGCCGGCGGAACCACAGGCAATGAAGCGCCGAGTTGCCGGCTGCGTCGCATGACCCGCTAGCCAACGCAACAGGGTCGAGCAACTGCAACGCCAGCGCTCATCGAACACAGTGTCATCAGCACACGTTGAATTAATCGGAGCGTCATACTGCCGGGCTGGCGCATGGCGCTTGAAGAGCCTACCTCGGGCTCGCGCCACGAACCAGTAAGGGGATGCCAATGCGAGGGGACGGTGCTGAACAAAGCGGACCGCGCACCGAAGCGCTGCGCCGCGCGCTGCAAGACGTGCATGACGTGGGAGTCGCAGCGGATCTGATGTTCCTGGAGTATTGGCAGACACAGCGAAGCCCCGATATTGCCGCCTGCCTGCGCGCAAGCCAGATCAGGCGCGCCAACCCGGCGCTGGCGGCCGAAATTCATGCCGAACTGACGAGGCGTTAAGCCCGCCCCACCGCCCCTTGCTTCGTGCGCCGACGCGGTGGCACGTTGCGCCCGCAGGAGGGCGCGCACGATGGCGGTCAACAAGGTCTATCCGAACGCGCAGGAGGCGCTGACCGGCCTGTTGCGCGACGACATGGTCATCATGTCGGGCGGCTTCGGCCTGTGCGGCATTCCCAGCGCGTTGATTGAGGCAATCCACGCGAGCGGCGTGAAGGGCCTCACCGTCATTTCCAACAACGCCGGGATCGACGATGCGGGCCTGGGTATCCTGCTGCACACGCGCCAGATCCGGAAAATGATCAGCTCTTATGTGGGCGAGAACTCGACCTTCGCGGAGCAGTATCTGGCTGGCGAACTGGAGATCGAATTCAACCCGCAGGGCACGCTGGCGGAGCGCATCCGTGCGGGTGGCGCCGGCGTTCCGGGATTCTACACGGCGACCGGGGTCGGGACGCAGATAGCAGAGGGCAAGGAGACGAAGGAGTTCGACGGCCGCACCTATGTGTTGGAACGCGGGCTGCGTGCCGATCTGGCGCTGATCCATGCCTGGAAGGCGGACCGCGAAGGCAACCTGATCTATCGGAAGACCGCGCGGAACTTCAATCCGATCATGGCGACCGCGGCCGATGAGGTGGTGGCCGAAGTGGAGGATCTGGTCGATTACCGCCAGATCGACGCCGACCACATCATCACGCCGGGGATTTTCGTCAACCGGATCGTGCCGCTCGAGACCGTGGACAAGCGGATCGAGCAGCGCACCGTGCGCAAGCGGTACTGAGGAGGCAAGGCAATGCCCTGGACGCGCGATCAGATGGCTGCCCGCGCCGCGCACGAACTGCGCGACGGGTTCTATGTCAACCTTGGCATCGGCATTCCGACGCTGGTGGCGAACCACATCCCCGAGGGCATGTCGATCCAGCTTCACTCCGAGAACGGCATGCTCGGCATGGGACCTTTCCCGTTCGAGGGCGAGGAGGACGCCGACCTGATCAATGCCGGCAAGCAGACGGTGACCGAGCTGCCGACCACCAGCTTCTTCGACAGCGCCGCGAGCTTCGCCATGGTGCGCGGCGGGCATATCGACATTTCCATCCTCGGCGCGCTGCAGGTGGCGGAGAACGGCGATCTCGCCAACTGGATGATCCCCGGCAAGATGGTGAAGGGGATGGGCGGCGCGATGGACCTTGTCGCCGGGGTGAAGCGGGTGGTGGTGCTGATGGAGCACACCGCGGGGGGAAAACCCAAGCTGCTGAAGCGCTGCACGCTGCCGCTGACCGGGGCGGGCGTGGTGGACCTCGTGATCACCGATCTGGGCGTGTTTGAGGTGGGCGAGGGCGGGCTGCGGCTGGTCGATATCGCTCCGGAGGTGACGCTGGCCGAAATCCGCTCGAAGACTGAGGCTGGGTTCACGGTGTCGCCGGACCTGAAGTTGGCGGCGTAAGCCAGCCCTTGGTCGGCGGCGACAAGGGCGTCCCTGTAAGGGGGAACCAAGTGCGCCCCCCGCAAACCCAAGGTCAAGTTATCCAATCGTTAGCTTGCCGAGTTTGTTTTGGCGGATCATGAGCGGGAGCCAAGGTCGCCCCTCATAAATGCCGGGACTCCAGACTACCGTGGTGGTCGCGGTTGGCACGTTGAGTGCGGTCGCGAGTAGTCCGCCGATGTTGCCGTATCCAAAAGCTTTGTCATCGCAATCTTTCCTCGCATCTTCGGGAAGGTCCGAGAACGGTCGGCCATATCGGGACGTAGCGATAAGACCTCTTCCAATATCCGTCAGGTACACACGAAGCTCTGGAGACCAAGTCGCTGTATCTTCGATGGAGCGAGAATAGACAACCTGCTGGTAGCCGCTGAAGCCCAACTCCGCGAGGCATGCTCGCAGCGGTTCGTTTGCACGTTGGGTCCCGGCGCATGTTACCACCCAGATTTTACGTGCTTTCATTCTACTGAGTTCATGCAGTGACAGTTCGGCCGTCGTTATTCCGTCTTCCTTTTGCAGGGACAGTGGCCACGTCTCACGCGGTACCCCTGCCCATGCCAGGAATTGTGCCCGCGCCTGCGTGGCGGAATTAATGTTGTCATCTACGAGTACCAACGGCTGCGTCACACGGTCATCGGCTAGGCACTCCCGGATGTCGTTCGCAAACGTCCATCTTGACGCGTCCGCGATAGTACCTACCTCTTGCTTGACCAAGTTCCGCACATGATGACCACTGCTGGGTGAAAGCGCAGCGATGTCTATGTTCTGGTCTGCGAAATGCCGCTTTAAGATCGCGAATATGCTTGAGGTAACCTCGAGCCTGTCAAGAAACACAATTCTCTGTAAGACTTCTATCAGCTCCTCCCGGTGTCGAGGGAGGAATTGCAGCAGGAAGGCCTTCGCGCTGTTGCCAGTGACGCGCCATGATGCCTGTCCTTCGAAATTGGCCAACCGTACGGCGAGGCTTTCGCAAGCCTTGGACTGCGTAGCAGAAAGATCAGCCAATAGTGGAGCATCATCGAAGTACCTGGCTTCCGACGCGGCACTTGTAATGCGCGCGAGCGTTAACCTCGATATACCGGCTCGTCGAACCAGCTGAGCCGCGTTGACTATAGGGCGGCCCAGCAAGGTCACTATTACATTCTGACTGTTAGCCCCTTCAAGGGCGGGGATTGGCAATGGCACGGGCTCTGGCCCGTAGACGTGCCTGTAAAGGACCTTTCGCGATGCTACCGCAACAAATGGCCTCCAGGGCTCGTCGGCCATGACATAAGCGGCCGACTTGAATATATCGTACGCATCGCCTTGTTCATCAACGTTAGTATCATCTGATGTATAAAAAGGTTCTCCGTTTTGCAGGATAATGCAGTCCTTCTTGGGCGCATCCATGTACGCTAGGCCAACTACCGCTAGCAGCTCTGACTCTCGATTAGGCACTAGCTCGGCTTGTATAGACGCAACGGCCGTTGCCAACACCTTTGTCTCTGCCCTGATCGCGTTCTCAAGGTCGCGGAGTCTCTGCCCGACAAGTTTCCGATGCCCAAGTGCTTCTAGCTCAGCTCCCGTGACCTGTTTTACAATCGCGTCGATTGCCTCTGAGCTCATGCGCGGGAAAATGTCGTGCAGAGGAAAGTGTATTCCCATCGCTTGCGGGCTAACAACGGCGCCCTTCTTAGGGAGCCGGCGCCCTAACAGTCTGTTACCCAGCGATCGAACAGGGCTAAAGGAGGAGCGGGAGAGAGCAACCAGCAAGCCGAAATCACTCATTGCCCAAATATTGAAAGCATCAACGATCGCTGGGTCCCCCGCCCCGTGGGTTGCATTGGCTTCGAGAGCTTGACCCAAAAGGCGCTGGGCAGTTAGGGTAACAGGATGCAAATATACACGGTGATATAGAGACGCTCTCGCCTGAGCAAGCTCGTCAATGGTATCCATGCCGCTCGCATTCACTACGAAGTGGACCTCGTAATCTGTGCCGACTTGGCTCAGCTTCAGATCCCGAAGTTGTTCTCGTGAGAGTCTGACGAAACCACTTCGGAGAAAGATCCGAGCCACATCAATGCCAACCGGGATTCCGCAGGCTTCTGAGTCGCGATTTATGTAGTCTACTTTATCCGCGTCGACAGCTGAATTGGATATTAGATTGGCGACGCCACTGTGGGCGGGCTCGGGAGGCAGGCCAGCGATTAGGGAGGCGATACGGAGCAGCGCCTCACGACTCCCTGGCCTTATGTATTCGCAGTAGAGCCTCTCAAACCTTGCTGACAAGACCAGCATCAGGGAAAGACATTCCGAAAAACTGATCTCTTTACGGAGCAGGCGCCGTGCTTCCCTCATCAACTCAGAGACTCGAAGGGACGCACAGAGGAATTCCGAACCGTTTGCCTCGAAAATCTGCTCGGTCACATGCGAGAACGGCATGTGTCCAACATCGTGGAGGAGGGCAGCGTGACGCAGATCGAGGTTCAGTTCCTTCGTCAAATCGTCCGGCTCAAGGAAGGTCAGCTTTTCAGGGTCATAGTCTCCGGCCTCGTCAGGGGCCATCCTGGCCCGGCGTGAGATAGCCTCCAGGAACCGGGAGACAACGCAGTACATGCCCAGGCTGTGTATGAAGCGACTGTGTTCGGCAGACGGGTAGGTAATATAGGAAAGACCAAGTTGCTTTATGCCGCGCAAGCGCTGCAGCAACGGCGTATCCAGCAGCCGGACGGAGGCACCATCCACCTCGATCATTCCCCAAATGGAGTCCTTAACCACGATAGACTTCTTGGGTGCGGTGCCCTCCCTGAAGGAGGCGACTGCAGCAGCAACGTAGTTTTCATCGAGACCTATGGCGTCTAGTGCGCCGTTGATAGCGACGCTAGCCGACGCCGAACCTTGCCAGCCGTCTCGTAATCTTGCTAGTCCCTCCATTCGCTGTTCCCCAGAGGGAACTACCTTCGCGTTTGGGCCAGAATGAACCGCTCGGCGGCGCGCTCGACCAAGCCTCGAAGGTTCTCAGGCAGTTTGTCTATGACCGATCTCGCAAATGGCTCAGGCACAGTAAACGTGATGTCTCTATAGGAATAATTGGGAACGCGCGTGAAGGTGAGCTGTAGCGCTCGGAGCTCAGACTCAAAGCCATCGTATGCCCCTGTATTGCTTGGGCGAAGCCTGTTGGCCACCGACACAATTAGATTGAGATAGTCTTCGTCACCCCGGGTCGCCTCAATCCGGTCTGCTTCCTCATCGAGAAGATCAACAACGCTCTGAAATCCCCGACGATCCGGCAAATCGCGCGGATGCACGGCCAATCGGCCTTTGCTGACAAGCTCGGCGATAAATCCCTTCATAAAGGTCTGGACGTCCGCCGGCGGGATTTGTGCTTTGCTTCCAGATAGCGCCATATTGTCACTCATGCGGTCCCCTCCTTCGCCTGTCGACGGAGATCGGTCCGTCGTGTCGTGAGCCAGTCGAGCTCGCCAGGTTCGATCCCGGGGAGCTCTTTACCCTTGATAGGGCTACATCTAGTAGCCCAAACCGGCGACGGCCACAAGTTATGTTTTAGTGTGACCCAACTTCTAGGCCACTACGAACGAAGAAACTCCGGCTAATGTGGCACCGGCGACACCTTTTCCAGATAGCGCCAATGAATTCACATCCCGCCACCCCGTCACCGGTCCGGCCGCCAAATAGAGAGCGCATCGCCCCCGGCCAAGTTGCGCGTGTGGAGAAGGGCGGACGTTTGCCGATACCGGCTGAGGTCATGCGGGAGATGCCGTGGTGGACCCGTTCGACTATCCGGATGATGGCCGACCTCGTGGAGGAGGGCATCATAAGGCTCTATCCTGCCGACCGGGTTAGGGAGCAGCTCCGAGAGCTCATTAGGAACGCACAGGACGAACCCGAAGAGATGGCAGGCGAATTGCTCGCTGCGATTGCCGACCGATACAGGGAGCTGCCGCTCTATCAGGACTACCGAATCACGCTGCAGAAAGAGGTATGTACTTTCCTTGGATTTCAGCTGGGTGAACGTGCATCGTTATTTGTCCAGCCGCGCGAAGGTTTCCTGGAGGTGATGTCACTCCAAAAGAGACATGAACGGCTGGAGCAGTATAGGGAGGAGACAACATTGCGGCCGCCACCGCTTTCTCCGCGGTCGCCTAGCAGGCAACGGACGGAAAAATAAGGCTTGGGAGTCCGAGGGGGATTCCGACCTGATCAACGCCGGCAAGCAGACGGTAACAGAGCTGCCGACCACCAGCTTCTTCGACAGTGCCGCCAGCTTCGCCATGGTGCGCGGCGGGCATATCGACATTTCCATCCTCGGCGCGCTCCAGGTAGCGGAGAACGGCGATCTCGCCAACTGGATGATCCCCGGCAAGATGGTGAAGGGGATGGGCGGCGCGAAGGACCTTGTCGCCGGAGTGAATCGGGTGGTGGTGCTGATGGAGCACACCGCGGGCGGAAAACCCAAGCTGCTGAAGCGCTGCGCGTTGCCGCTGACCGGGGCTGGCGTGGTGGACATGGTGATCACCGATTTGGGCGTGTTTGAGGTGGGCGAGGGCGGGTTGCGGCTGGTCGATATCGCGCCGGAGGTGACGCTGGCCGAAATCCGCTCCAAGACCGAGGCCGAGTTCACGGTAGCGCCGGATCTGAAGCTGGCGGCGTGAAGAAGCCGGGGGTGGCGGCGGGACGCGTGTAGACCGGCTCCAGCGGGTTGCCCCAGAGCGTGTCACCGGTGCGGGCGAGCAGCATCAGGTCGGACTTGATCCAGGTGTAGATGCGAGTGCGGCCCTCCGGCGAGAGTGGGCCGCCGGTGGCGATGATCATGCGCAGGTGGGCGAGGTTCGGGCGGTGGCGGGCGCGCTGGAAGGCGGCCTCGGCGAGGGCCTGTGCGGGGGCGACGAAGACGGTGGCGCGTTCATCGGCAGCGGTCGCCAGGACGGTGGCGGGGGTGGCGGCTGCGAGGATGACGGTGGTGCCCTCCAGCAGCGCCGCGAGCCATGGCCAGGCAGCGCTACTGGCGACAAGCAGCCGGTCGTCCGGGCGGAGGTCGGCGTGCAGCAGAAGGTCGGCCAACGGGCGGATCAACTGGGCGGGCAGCCAGAGGCGGGTGAGTAGCGCGAGTTCGCCAGGTAGCGGGCTTGTCCCGGCCGCCCCCGCCCCCCAACCCCCTCCCGCAAGGGGAGGGGGAGTGCTGAACACGCTCCCCCTCCCCTTGCGGGAGGGGGTTGGGGGGAGGGGACCCCGATCCATCCGTCGCAGCTGATCACGATCGAACACCGACCGCGAGCCATCCGGCCCCCGCGCTACAAATGCCTCCTGCTGCCCCCTGTGCCGGGCAAGCCGCAGCGGCGCGTCCGGCAACCGGGCGAACGCCGCGATCGCGCGACCGAACGCGCCCCGGTCACTGACGGACCAGCGCTGCAATGCCGCCCAGTCCGCCAGATCGACCCCACGTGCGGTGCGCAGCCAGTGCATGAACGCCCAGGCGTTGGTGGTGACGACGTGTTCCCGGTTCGGCGTGTAGAGGATATCGGGCATGCGCGCCCCTTGATCGGCCTGGGAGGCCGGCGCTATATGCCGCCCTCCGCACGGTCGGGGCCATAGCTCAGCTGGGAGAGCGCCTGAATGGCATTCAGGAGGTCAGCGGTTCGATCCCGCTTGGCTCCACCACCGGTAGTGCCAGCGCATACCATTGAAGCAGCTAGCAATTTCGGGACCGCTTCAGCCGGCTACCACCTGTAATGGGCCACCCACGTAGATTGAGTTCCTAGTCGGTCGGGATGCACAAATTAGAGAGGCGGACACGGCTTCATACGTCGAAGTCGTCCTGATTGCCCTTCCGCTTTTCCCGCTGTGCTTCTTTCCAGGCTGCGGCTCGGTCGTGCCTTTGTTGGCGCAAGGCGTCCCAGTCGATCTCCATCGCTATGATGGCGTCATACCAATCCGCCTAAACATTGACACATGCCCAGTCCCGGTGCCCGATTGATCTGATCCTGTCCGGGTCATTGATGAGGAAGTTCCATCCTTCCTTGCAAGCGGTGACAATGGCATCGTAGCTATCCCAGACCAGACGACTGAGTTTGTTGCCGCGCAGATATTCCCACACATTTTCCATTGGGTTCAGTTCCGGTGC
>DATMND010000292.1:0-11454 GCA_035569235.1 Acetobacteraceae bacterium
CGATGCTGATCTCCTCCATGCCGCGAGCCTCGACCACACGCTGGTCCACGCCTTCGTAACGGCCGCAGAGCAGGATGGCGCCTGGGCCACCGGCGTAGCGGCGCACGTCCTGCTGCGTGAGCCGGCGGCCCCGAGGGGAAAGGAAGATCAACGGCCGGTCATCGGCGACGGACGCAATGGCGGCATCGACGATATCGGGTCGCAGTACCATGCCGGCGCCGCCGCCGAACGGCGTGTCGTCCACGGTGCGATGACGATCGGCGGCGAAGTCGCGGATGTTGACCGTGTCCAGCGACCAGATGCCGATCTGCAAGGCGCGGCCGGCGAGGGACTGCGCGAGCGGTCCCGGGAACATCTCGGGGAACAGCGTCAGGATGGAGGCGCGCCAGGTCATGTGCACGCACCGTCCGTATCGTCATGAAGACGCGCTGTAGCATAACCCAGTCCTCCCCCTCCCCCTGCGGGAGGGGGAAGAATTTGGTCAGCGCCGGTCTCAATTTCGGCGGGCGGCTCGACCCTGAGTCGGCCGGCTGCCACATCGACGTCCGGCACGCAGGCGCGCGTGAACGGCACCAGCAACGGCGGCGCACCGTCGCGGGCGATCTCCAGGCTGACCCCGGCGCCATAATCATGCACCGCGCTTACCGTCCCGAGCGCCACCCCCGCTCCATCGATCGCAGTCAGTCCGATCAGATCGACCAGATAGAACTCGTCCGGCTCCGGCTCCGGCAACCGCTCTCGCTCGACATAGAGCCGCGTATTGGTCAGCCGTTCGGCCGCCGCACGATCGGCAACCTTCGCTTCGGCGTCACCGACAATCTCGGCGACCTCGGCCACCCCTGCACCGCGCGGGCGCACCACGAAGCGCCGCCCCTTCGCGTCCGACAGCGGCCCATATACCGCAAGATCCTCGGCATACGAGGTGACGCGCAGCAGCCCGCGCACCCCGTGCGGCCGACCGATCACACCCATCAGGATGCGGCTCTCCGGCACACGCGCCTCAGCCGGCCGCGGCTGCCGCCTTGGCGCGCTCCTGGGCCTTCTTCTTCGGCACCGACTTCACCGGCTGCTCACGCAGCGCCGGCATCGGGCCGATGCCCGCCTTGCCGAGGAAGCGTGCGACGCGGTCGGTCGCCACGGCACCCTGCGACACCCAGTGCTGGATGCGCTCCCCCTGCAGCCGGACGCGATCGTCGTGTTCCGCCGGCAACATCGGGTTGTAGCTGCCCAGTTTTTCGATAAAGCGCCCGTCGCGTGGACTGC
Source organism: Acetobacteraceae bacterium (assembly GCA_035569235.1). Classification (GTDB taxonomy): domain Bacteria; phylum Pseudomonadota; class Alphaproteobacteria; order Acetobacterales; family Acetobacteraceae; genus JAMXLO01. Next base: position 1,264 of record DATMND010000292.1, read on the forward strand.
GGCTGTCGGCCACCACGATGTGGTAGTAGGGACGCTTCTTCGCCCCGGCACGGGCAAGTCGGATCTTCAAACCCATCGATCGGTATCTCCTTGGTTCAGTACGGCCGTCGGTTCGGCTGCATGCCCTTCGGCATCAGCGCGCCAAGCCCGTGACGCATCAGGCCCTTCTGCCCGAGCTTGTTCATCCGCTTCATCATCGTCGTCATGTCGTCGAACTGCTTCAGTAGCCGGTTCACTTCCTGCACCGAAGTGCCTGATCCCGAAGCAATTCTCTTCTTTCGGCTCGCCTTGATGATGTCGGGCGCCCGGCGTTCCTTCGGCGTCATCGACGAGATGATCGCCGACTGGCGCTTCAGGATCGCGGTATCCAGGTTGGCGTCCTCAAGCTGCGCCTTGATCTTCCCGACACCGGGCAGCATGCCGAGGATGCCCGACAGGCTGCCCATCTTGCCGATCTGTTTGAGCTGGCTGGCATAGTCCTCGAGGTCGAACTTCCCCCGCATCATCTTCGCGGTGAGTTTTTCCGCCTCTTCGCGATCGATCGTCTCGGCGGCGCGCTCGACAAGTCCAAGAATATCGCCCTGCCCGAGGATGCGGCCGGCGACGCGCTCGGGGTGAAAATCCTCCAGCGCGTCCTGCTTCTCGCCCACGCCGACCAGCTTGATCGGCGCGCCGGTGATCGCGCGCATCGACAGCGCCGCACCGCCGCGCGCATCGCCGTCCATCCGCGTCATCACGATGCCGGTGACGCCGACCGCCTCGTTGAACGCCTTGGCCGTGTTGACCGCGTCCTGGCCGGTCATCGCATCGACCACCAGCAGCGTCTCGGCCGGGCTGGTGGCGGCGCGCACCTGCCGCACCTCGCCCATCAGCGCCTCGTCGATTGAGAGTCGCCCGGCGGTGTCCAGGATGACGATGTCGAAGCCCTCGCGCCGACCGGTGTCCATGGCGCGCTGGGCGATCTGCACCGGCGTCTGGCCGGCGACGATCGGCAGGCTGGGAACCCCCGCCTGCTCGGCAAGTTGGGCAAGCTGGAGCTGTGCCGCGGGACGCTGGGTGTCGAGGCTGGCCAGCAGCACGCGCCGGCGCAGCCGCTCGCGGATGCGCAGCGCAAGCTTTCCCGATGTCGTGGTCTTGCCCGACCCCTGAAGCCCGACCATCAGGATGGGGATGGGCGCCGGCGCGTTCAGGTTCAGCGGCACGGCGCCCTCGCCGCCGAGCGCCTCGATCATCACGTCGTTGACGATCTTGACCACCTGCTGGCCTGGGGTGACCGAGGACAGCACCTCCGCGCCCACCGCGCGTTCCCGCACCTTGGCGATGAAGTCGCGCACCACGGGCAGCGCCACATCGGCGTCCAGCAGGGCGAGGCGGACCTCGCGCAGCGCCTCGGTCACGTCGGCCTCGGACAGCGCACCGCGGCCGCGCAGGCGGTCGAATACGCCGGTCAGCTTGTCGGACAGTGCTTCGAACACGGGCGAAAAACCTCCAACGGCCAAAGCGCCGCTGCGCGAACCCTCGCGGAGCGGCGGAGCCCCCGCGCCGGGCGGGGACCGGGTGGCTACGATACCCGGATGGGCGGGGTTATGGGAGCGGGGGTTGGGGGGAGTCAATGGTACCGTTCGAGCGACCATCCCACCGCCAGTGGCGGAATCCGATACGACATTGTGGTACGTCTGACCGCACCCTGGGAACGCTTGGCTCTATCAGGGGAACATCAGGATCATTCGCGGCGTTTATCGGCAGCAGGGATTCCGTTGGCGACGGGAACGTCCTAACGTGGCAGCATGGACATCGGGACCTCCGAACGCATCAATCCGGATATACTGAAATGGGCGAGGGAAACGGCTGGTCTGTCGCTGGCTGAAGCGGCAGAGAAACTCGGCCTGAAAGACACGGCCAAGGCAACGGCCGCCGAAAAGTTGCACAAGCTCGAAGCCGGCGGAGGCGACCCCGGCCAAACCTTTCTGCGAAAGGCCGTGGCAGCTTACCGGCGCCCGCTGATTACATTCTACCTCCCAGCGCCGCCGAAGCGCGGAGAGCGCGGCGAGGATTTCAGGTCACAAACGGGAGCAGTCTCAGCCCGGGACAATGCGACACTGGATGCCCTCGTGCGCGACGTTCGTGCCCGACAGCAAATACTGCGGGAGGCGCTCGAGGACTCAGATGATGGTACCGAGTCGCTGCCGTTCGTCGGATCTGCGTATGTTGCCGACGGGCCGCGCAGTGTCGTGGCAGCGATGCGGACCACACTCGGCATTACCGAGCACCAGCAAAGGCTGTGCAAGGGTGCCACGCAGTTGTTTGCGCTGCTGCGCTCGGCGGCTGAGAGAGCAGGGATCTACGTCCTGCTTCTTGGCGATGTCGGGTCGTACCATTCGGACATTGGCGAGAACGTGTTTCGCGGTTTCTCGCTGGTTGATGAGCTGGCGCCGTTCGTTGTCATCAATGACAACGACGCAGAAGTGGCACGTCCATTCACCCTCATTCACGAGCTTGCACACATCTGGATTGGCGCAAGCGGTGTCAGCGGGCCTCTGCGCGGTGTGCCAGAAAATATCATAGAACGATCCTGCAACGATATCGCAAGCGAGTTCCTGCTGCCGCCCGATGCAATTCCCGATTTCTCCAACCTACAGACAGCCGACTTTGACGGTGTGTATGCAGCTGTTGGCCGCCTCGCCGACTTATGGAACGTCAGCGAACCCGCCGTTGCCTACCGATTTGCACAGAATGGCTGGATTAGTGGCGCTGTTGCATCATCGCTATTCGTGATGTTCGCTGAACGCTGGCGGCGGGAGAAGGAACGTGAAAAGCAGAACAAGAAGCCGGAGGACACGGGACTTTCCTTCTACACGGTCCGCCGGCACAGGCTAGGGGCTGGGCTTCTCGCCGTTGTGCGGCGTGCGCTTCAAGAGGAAACCTTAACGTACACGCGGGCAGCTAAAATCCTCGGTGTCGGACCAGCATCGGTGCCACCCCTGCTTCGAGAAGAGCGTTTCTCGCCGCGATGACCCTTTACCTCCTCGATGCAAACGTCCTGATACAAGCGCATGAGGATTATTACCCAGTCGACAGGATTCCGCAGTTCTGGACTTGGCTACTCGAGATGGCTGCACAGAATATTATCAAAGTGCCACGAGTTATCTTCGATGAGGTGATGCCGCCACCGGGGCCTTTGGCAGATTGGGTCAAGCAGAAGAACGTTCGCGACTTGATGATTTTGAGCGAGCCGATCGCCCGCGCGCGGGTAACGCATGTCCTCGTGCATGGTTATGCACCCGATCTTACGGACGTTGAAATCGAAAAGATCGCCAAGGACCCATTTCTTGTCGCCGCAGCACTAGCAGCACCCGACAGGATCGTCGTCACTCGGGAAGTCTCGAAGCCGAGGCGGCAAAGAGCAAACCGAAAGGTTCCGGATGTTTGCAACGTGTTCGACGTGCCGGTGATTACCGATTTCCAACTCTACCGCGTTCTTAAGTTTTCTATCCCATAGGGTCGTTGCACCCCCCATGAACGGCATCGGCGGCATCATCGCGTCACTGCGATCGGCTATGCCGGAACTCCAGCGGCAATGGCCGATCCGCTCGCTTGCTCTGTTCGGATCGCGGGTCCGCGATCATGCAACGCCCGCCAGCGGTCTTGATGTCCTTGCGGAGTTCCTTCGTCCGGTTCCGCTTTCGTCATTCCTTGCCCTCGAGAAAGGGCTCGCGATCACTGGGCTACGGGTCGATCTCGTGTCGGAGGCGGCGCTCAAACCTTACATGGGCAAGCACATCCGCGCCGAGGCCATCCCTCTGTGACGGCCGAGCGGGACTTCCGCGACCTTCTAGGGCTAAGGCTGCACCTTCCACTCCCAATGCTGCTTGATCGCGGCATGCATGACGCCCGGAGCGAGGTCCAACCCGCCAGGCTGGACCACGGCACCCATCCCGGGACGTCTCGTCTGGAGTTTCAACGCGTTGCTCCGGATCTGTTGGCCACACACCGCAATGACCGACCGCCGCGCACTATTCGCGTTCATTCGCGGCCATTTGCGTTCATTTGCGTTACCACTTTCTTGACCCAACCCGTTGCAATTGTGCGGCGTGGGAAAGGAAGGTTTAACGCGAATAAACGCAAATGGCCGCCGATGAACGCGAATAGGCCGGAGCTGGACGCGATATCGAACCGCATCATTGGCTGCGCCTTCACGGTGGCGAATGCACTCGGCAGCGGGTTCCTGGAAAAGGTCTACGAAAACGCGCTGGCGGTGGAGCTGCGCATGGCCGGCCTCGCCGTCGAACAGCAACGCGGAATCACGGTCACCTACAAAGGCACCCTGGTGGGTGAATATTTCGCCGATCTCCTGATCGAAGACGCCGTCCTCATCGAACTGAAAACCGTGCGGGCGCTCGACCGCGCGCATCGCGCGCAATGCATCAATTACCTCCGTGCGACCGGAAGGCACCTGTGCCTGCTGCTCAGTTTCGGGACACCTCGCCTTGAGTTTCAACGCGTTGTCCTGGACCTATGAGCCCCGCACCGCACTAGCCGACCGCGCCGCACCATTCGCGTTCATCCGCGGCCATTTGCGTTCATTTGCGTTACCATCTTTCTTCATCTACCCCCTTCCGCCCTCGCCCAGCTTAGGTGGGCGACGCTCTACCGCCGCGACGCCTCCCCCCGGCTGCGCCGACGCAACTGCCGCAGCGAGAGCGCATGCAGCAGGATCGAGCATGGCACCACAAAAGCCGGGGTCAGCACATTCAGATAAGCGCCGGCGCCAATGCTCGGTACAGTCGGAACAATCAACTGGAGCGGACCAGGCGAGGTGATCAACCCCAAGGTGATCGCGACGGCGAACTCCGCGAGGCCGAATATGTTCCAGATGATCGCCGCCTTCCGGCCCTCAGCCGTGCCGGTCGCGACGGCGATCGCCGCAGGCACGGCGAACAGGCCGGTCAGCACATCGCCAATCCCCGCCGGCAACCCGAACACGGCGGGCACCAGCCCGCGTAGCGCGCCAGCGAGAAAGACGCTGCCGAAGACCCGGTAAACCTGAAGAGCGATCAGCCAGGTCGCCGGCATCGCGTCGAGCACCTGCCCCACCTGCTTCGACAGCAGCAACAGCGGCGCACCGATGATCACCGGCAGGAAGATCGCCAAAGGTAGCAGCGGCAACGGCGAAGCGCCCGCGCGGAAGACGCCATTGATGGCCGCGCTCCAGGCGACAGCGGCCCACAGCGTGAATGGGACCATGACCGCCAGCCAGGTCGTGCGGCGTTGTCCCAGCGCCAGGTCGGTGCTTTCGAGGCCGAGCCACAAGCCGAGCGCAATGAGCCCGTAGGTCATCAGCCGGGCGGCCGTGGCCGGAACGCCGCTGCCGGTAATCGCCGGCTGCCAATAGATCAACAGCGTCCACAGCGCCGTGACCGGGACGATCCAGAGCAGGCTGCGCAAAGCCGGGTGCGGCGGGTCGATACCAGCGGGAACAGCGGCGGTGGTCATCAGCGGTCCTCCCATGTTGGTCCATGAATAATAGCAACTCCACTATACGGAGTCACTATCAAAATTCCCGCGATGCGGCTACCGTTGTAGTGATGACCACTGACCCGCCACCCATTGAAGGACCGAACCTGTGCCCGATTGCGCGCACGCTCGACATCGTCGGCGATAGCTGGACCATCCTGATCCTGCGCGACCTGGTGGTGGGCGGAGCGCGGAAATTTCAGGATTTCGAGCGCTCGTTGAAGCGGATCAGCCCGACGACACTCTCCGCCCGGCTGAAGCGACTTGAAGAGGCCGGAATCGTCGAACGGCGCTTCTACGAACAGCATCCCCCGCGCGCGGAATACCTGCTGACCGACCGAGGCAAGGACCTTCGCCCGGTGCTCAAAGCGCTCCTGGAATGGGGCCAGCGTTACACGAAACACACGCCGGCGAGTTAGTATTATTCACATATCTTGAAAGGACACCTTACAGTCACCACCTCCCGGCCCATGTCGGAATCGACCGCCACTGAACACCCGGCCGACCCCTTCCAGCTTCTCCCCAAGGCCATCTACCGCGCCATCGTGGCCGACCTCTACGCCGACATCGCGCCTCCCACCCTCACCGACCCCGAACTCATCGCCGAACGGGTTCACGCCGCGATCGGCGAGATCGCCTCGATGTGCCCCGTCAACGCCGAGGAGGCCCGCGTCGCCGCGCGCGTCGCCACCGCCGACGCGCAGGCCAGGGAGTGCATTCGTCACGCCCGCGCGCTCCACAACGAGCCCATCCCTGCCATGAAATGCCAGGCGCAGGCCAACCACTGCATGCGCACCGCCAACGCCGCCCGGGCCTTGCTGCTCCGCGTGCAGGCCGCCCGCCACAAACGCGAAGCCATCGAGGCCACCTGCGAACAGGATGACTGGACCGTGCACGCCGTCGAGGGCCTGTTGCTCGCCGCCGACGGCCACCCTATCGTCCAGCCACCGCGCCCGCCGCCCCCGGAACCGCCGGCCCCATCCGCGACCGAGTATGACGACAAGTTCGCCCGCTATGACGAGGCCGAGCAGTATGCGGTGATCCACCCAAGGCGCGCTGCCGAAATCCGCGCCCAGGATGGCGTCCCGCCCACTGCCACCTATGGGCCGCCCGGGCCGGCGACCGTCCGGGCGCTCATTGCCAGCACCAGCCCCATCCTCCAACAGATTGACCAGGAATACGCCCTGGCCGCCCCGGCCTGATCGTCATGCTGGCCCGCGCTGGTCTTGCTCGCGCCAGTGTCCTTGGGCTTGACCCGAGGCAATCCGCGCCTCACCGCATCTCACTGAAAGGGCAATGAGACATGTGTGAGACGGGGGTGCGTACGTTGTCACGGGCGGCCGCGCAATCGAAACCTCGCCGCTACTCGGCTGGCCCGGGCCGGCATTCTGCGGTGAAATGCGCTGCCAATCGGAAGGGGCCAGCCTTCGTGCCAGCGACCTACGCCATATCCGGCCTCGCCTTCGCCATCTGGGTTGCGGTCTGCGCCGCCGCGCCCGAGTTGATCTGGCAAGGATTGCTACTGATCACTCATCACTTCACCCTGCTCAACCTTTACGCAATTGTCCTGATCGGCCTCATCCTGGCCTTCTTTGTCGAGCCGCTCATGGATCGGATCCGCAATCGCCGTTGGGAATTGGAGCACGGGAACAACCAGAGCCTGATCTTGACCGCCGCCTTCGCCTTCGCCCTCGGCGCCGCCGCAGTCGCCCTGCATGAAGGCCTCAACGCCTATCTGGGCGCCGGGGAGTCCGGCCCGGACGCCCGCCGGGAAAGCCTGGTCCAGGCGTTCGACGTGATCCTGCAATGGGCCTTGATCCCCTTCGCAGTCACTCTGGCCTGGTTCGCAGCCCGTCCAGGCTGGACCGCCGCCTGGATCGCCGGTGCGATTGCTCTGACCTGGAGCATCGCGGTCGGCTGGTTCTACGAGTGGAGCATCCGCGACATCGTCATGGTCGCGATTCCTGTTCTCATGGCTATCGTGCTGGGCTTCAACTACGTCGTCGGCGAATGGACCCACTACACCTTCCGCCATTTGGCCATCGGTACGGCTCTGCTTTTCGCTGGCTTCATGCTCAGCGCCGTGGCGGTCCAAGGCCTGCTATGGCTATGCGGCGTGCGGAACTGGCACATTTACACGCTGACCGAGTTCTTCGAGGACATCCGTTTCTATGCCGGCTGGGCCCTTGGCATCGCCATCGCGCCCAATCCGGTCCCCAGATCTCCCGCTGCGTGATCACGGGGGGCGAGCCTTGCTGAGGAATGACGACCAAGAGCGAGCACCGCGCTCACCCGACACTCCTCGCTGCGCGAATTCCGATAGAATGTTGCGCTGGGCCACCAAACTGAGGCGACCCCGCGCCACTCAAGCGCTCAGGCTATTGAGGTAGCCCCTCGACGGCGAAGCTGCGGAAGGTAGCATACTTATCGCCGATTTTCCGAGCTTCCCTGTACTCCGCTGAATTGAACCAAGTCTCGATTTTTTCCAGGCTGTCCCAGACCTGCACGACAGCGCGCTTTGGCGCCTCGCCATCGAAAGCAGTCACTTTTGGTCCCGACGCGGCCGCTCCGCCGATGGCCAGGAAGCGGCCCCCAGCGGCCTTGATGATGGCTTGAGCCTTCGGGGCGTACTCTTTGGCGTACGCTTCCGGGTTAGAAACGTCGATCTCGGTGACATAGTAGACAGGTGGCTTGCCTTGAGCGTGAAGTCCCTGAACTGCGACAGCGCCAAGTCCAAAGCCGGTGACAAGTGCCAACGCTACTGCGTACGGAGTTTTCATTGATTCCTCCCCATTGTCCGCCGATGAGCCGCCCGGCCGCAGGATCGTAACCTAACACCCTGTCTTCGCCAATTGAGGCGATTGCTCGTGTGTCCCGCAATCTTGGGCACAGGATTTAGGGCGGCCATGATTGCCCCGATGTCGCTTCCGAGGGTCGCCGGGACTGTTCCCATGGCGGACGTCTTGCGGACCTATTTCCTCCGCCCTGGCGATGTCGTCCCCGAATTCAGGCCCGTGGCTGCGCTACCTCGGCTGTGGAGTTTGCGCCTGTGGCTCCGTCCCCGATGCACCCAGGCTGCGCAACAACCGATCCACTACGCCCGTCAGATCCTGGCCTATCCACGGCTGCGCGCCATCACTGGCCGGTCCCGCAATCCGGTAGCGGTCCAGCGCCTCCGGTGTGCGTTCGAGATCGAGGGCGAGCGGCCCATCTGGCACCGGCAGCGGCAGATTCCCGACCGCGCGAAACCGCACCATGACGCTGCGCGCCTTCGGCAACTGTTCGGCCAGGATGCCGGCATCTGCCTTGCCCGGTACACACAGCACCGACGCCCCCTCCAGCGCGCAGGGCAACTCGATCATCCGGTTGCCGTCGAACCGAAGCTGCGCCGTCGCGGTCAGGGTCAGCAATCCGCTCAGCGCGGTGCCGAGCGATAGGTGACGGACGGTGACCACCGGCACCAGCAGATCGAAGCGCTGCTGGACCTCGAACGCCATGCCAGGGTCACTGTCGTTGGGTACCGCGAGCCAGAGCCTGTGCCGCATTCGGCAGACCTGGGTGTCGGTCATCGGATCCGCCGCGCACGTCAGAAGCCACGAACCGATTTCCTGCTCCTTGTGCGGAACATCCACCTTGCGCGGCTGGGCAACCGCGACGACGGGTCCCAGCAACAAGTAAAGGACAGGAAGCGCGAGGGATCGTTTCATGCCGGAGCGAACACATCCTCATGCGCGGACGCGACGCGTTGCGTCGGCGGCGCGGCGAACAGTGCGTCGCGATGCAGTACCGGCACGACGCGATCGGCGAACAGGCGCATGTTCAGTTCGCCCTCCTCGTGCGGCATGCCGCCATAGGAGAAATCAGCGATCAGATGGTCGGTGCCGGTAAGCGCGCGCAGTTCGGCGATCTGCTGGATGCAGTCGTCCGGCGTGCCGACGATCTGGATCCGCACATAGAACTCAGTCGCCTTTTGCCGCGCTGCCTCCTCCTTCATCTTGGCGTAGGTCTTGGTCATCTTGCCGTACGCCTCGTAGCCCTTCACATCGGCCAGATGTCCATCCGAGAAGTGGTAGTGATTGTCGATCGAATCCCATTTCCGCCCCAAATACGTCATCGCGCGCTCATGCGCCTCGTCACGGCTTTCGGCGCAGGAGACGTTGGTCAAAATGATCGGCGGCGGCGGCACATGTCCCACCGCGCCGGCGACCTCGCGGAAGCGGTCGATATCGGCGGCGGCCTTCGGCCATTCGTTCTGCATGATCACCATCATGCCGAAGCCGAGTTTTGCCATGACCTCGGCTGACTCCGGGGTGACCGAGGACACGAAGAACCGTCGCTCCGGGTTGGATATCGGCCGCGGGCGGATCGAGGTGCGGGGAATCTTGTAATGCTCGCCCTGCCATTCAAATTCCGGCTCGCTGAGCGCCAGTCGGATGAGCTGTGCTGCCTCGACGAAATGCGGACGCGCTTCTTCCATCGGGACGCGGAACCCGGCGTATTCGACCGACGCTGCACCACGCCCGAAGCCGAACAGGCAGCGTCCGCCGCACAGCACGTCCAGCAGTGCGATCTGTTCGGCGACGCGGATCGGATCGTGCCATGGCAGCACAATGACGGCGGTGCCGAGTGCGACGCGCTTCGTGCGGCCGGCGAAGTAACTCAAAAGCTGCGTCGGCG
>DATMND010000293.1:0-2009 GCA_035569235.1 Acetobacteraceae bacterium
GGCTCATCGCCCGCAGATCCAGCCCCTCGACAACTTCCACCACAAAGCGCGCCAAGTGCTGTTCAGGCAGCCACTCATCAACCGAGGGCGGCATCAGGAACCCGGTCTCACGGTCGCTCGGGCGGAAGTTGCTCATCAACGTTGTCCGGACTGGCTGCGAATCGACGTTGCGATTCTAGTACGGATGCCCGCGTGGTGTTAAGTCCGACAGGCTGCTAGGGTGGCCCGTTCCCAACAGTAACAGTCGGCCTGCCACAGTGCCTGGGCGTCGCCCTGGGCTTCCCTGGCATGGGCGCGGCGTGCCCTGTTCCGCCGCCTTCTCCGCCGTGGCGAGCAGGATCTGCAACACGTCCAGGGTCCCGGAGCGCATCGGCCCGACTGCGCTCCGCGTCCCTACCCACCTACGCCCGGTCTGCACGGGCTTCCGCCCGTTCCCGGACCTGCTCTGCCGTTTCAGCGCGTTTTACGGCCAAATCCGCCCGATTCTCTGCCCGTTCTGCAAAATTGTGTGCCTGTTCAAGCTGATCTCGTAGCGTACCGATCGCCTCCGCAAGGCGGCCAACTCAGCCGGTTGTACGCCCGGTTGACCGGCTGACTGTACGGGTGGTTGTACGTTGTACGGTAAGCGGGGCTGCGATGCCCTTGTTTAATGGCCTCGCCGGAGGTGCTTGATTTGGCTGAGGCAGAGGGCTTCGAGCTATCCTTATGTTTGACGTTAGCGATGACGCGAAGGGTGGATTCCGGCGAGTTGAGGTTCTGACGGGACCTGGCCGGCGGCGGCGCTGGTCGGCGGATGAGAAGGCACGGATCGTCGCGGAGACGCTGGTTCCAGGAGCGCGTGTATCCGAGGTTGCGCGGCGGTGGCAGGTGTGTTCGCAGCAGGTATTCGGCTGGCGACGCGCCATGCGGCTGGACTTGCCGAGCGTGCCCGAGACAACGACACCGCCGGCAACGCTCAGCTTCGTACCGATTGTGAGCGAAGCCATTCCGACGACGACGGTTCAACGCGCGGCGTCTGCCGCGCCGGGGATCGAGGTCAAGCTTGCCGGTGCGGTGGTGCGGGTCTCATCCGGCATGGATGATGCTGCCCAATTGACCGCGGTGTTGCGCGCGGTTCGGGCCTCGGCATGCCGATCGTGATCAATGTCCCCGCTGGCGCTCGCGTCTTATTGGCGACGCAGCCAATTGATTTTCGCAAAGGTGCGCACTCTCTCACCGCGCTGGCGCAGGAAGTGCTCGCCGAGGATCCGTTCTCTGGTGCGGTCATTGTCTATCGCGCCAGGCGCAGCGATCGCTTGAAGATATTGGTCTGGGATACCAGCGGCCTTGTGCTGGTGTGGAAGCAATTGCAGCAGGGTTCATTCCGCTGGCCGCCGATCATGGACGGCGTGATGAAGCTGTCGCCCATAGAGTTCGCCGCTTTGTTCGACGGGCTCGATTGGACGCGTGTTCAGACCGCAAAAGGGATTCTCAAACCGTCTGTTGCCGCGTAAGATTCGCGGTGATGGATTCCCCACGCGACGACATGCAGAGCCTGCCCGAAGGTATTGAAGCATTGCGGGCGCTTGTGCTGACGACGATGTCCGAGCGTGATGCGGCGGTCACCGAGCGCGACACGCTACTGGCACAGAACGATCGGCTGCGTCATCTGCTGCTACAGCTCAAACGCATGCACTTCGGCGCCCGCTCCGAACGTCTGCCGGAGGAACAGCTGCAACTGGGCTTCGAAGCGATCGAGCAGGCGATCGCCAAAGCAGACGCCGAGGCGGAGAAGCGCGATCCCGAACTGCGCAAGGACAATACCGCCAAGCGGCGCGCGAGCCGCGGCGCGCTGCCGGCGCATTTGCCGCGGATCGAGGTGACGCTGGCGCCCGAGGACACCGCGTGCCCGTGCTGCCGGGCAACGATGACGGTGATCGGCGAGGACACCTCGGAGCGGTTGGATGTGATCCCGGCGCAGTTTCGGGTGATCGTGACCAAGCGTCCGAAGCTCGCCTGCCGCGCCTGCA
>DATMND010000294.1:0-3666 GCA_035569235.1 Acetobacteraceae bacterium
TCCTTCATCGCAGCGGAGTAAGCCGTGAATCCCGGCGGTCACGATCTCATGGGGTGGGCCATATCTCTTCATTATCCGCTTGAGTAATCTAAGCGCAGCAGCGTTGGGCTTGGCCGTGACTACAGCGTCCAGCACCTCGCCTTCATGATCAACGGCGCGCCATACATAGCAGAGCTTGCCATTGACCTTCACGCAGAGCTCATCCAAAAACCAACCCCAACGGGTATAGCCGCTGAACGGAGCGAACCGCATCTTCCGGATTTCGGCCGCGAATATCGGGCCAAAGCGGTTCCACCAGAAGCGAACCGTTTTCGTAGCTGACGTCGATCTCTCGCTCTTCCAGGAGCTCCTCGACGTTGCGGAGCGACAGCGGGTATCGCACGTACATGCCCCACGCGAGGCAATACCGTATCGAGCGGCAATTTCCTGCTCCATCGCCTGTGCTCAAAATCCACTTCAGGTCGTGCTCTTGAAGCGCATCGCGCTATGTTCCGCGGAAGGGAACGCTACGGTTCCAGGGCCTTAGCTTCATCGACAGGCCCGCGAAGCATGTATCCAGCCCCCAACACCGTGTGGATCAGCGCATGCGCGAACCCCTGGTCTATTTTCTGTCTCAGGCGGTGCATGTGCATGTCGATGATGTTGCCCCGAGGATCGAAATCATAATTCCACGCTGCTTCCAGCAGCATGGATCGGGTGACCACTTGGCCCGGGTGGCGCATCAATTGTTCCAGCAACAGGAATTCACGGTACTGGAGTCGCACCGGCTGACCTGCGCGGCTGGCCTGCCGCGCCTGGGTATCCAGCTCGAGGTCGGCGACGCGCAACACCGCCAGCCGCTGCGTCCGGTCCACCCGGCGCGCCAGCGAGTCCAGCCGCGCCAGTACTTCGGCAAAGACATAGGGTTTGGCCAGATAATCGTCGCAGCCGGCCTGCAAGCCTTTCACTTTGTCCGCAGAGCTGCCGATGGCGCTCAGCATCAGTACGGGCATCATGGCGCCTTTTGCGCGCAGCCGACGCACCAGTGTCAGCCCATCCAGCGCCGGCAGGCGTCGGTCCACGATCAACGCGTCATAAATCCCTTCCAGCGCCAACGCCAGCCCGGTCTCGCCCTCCGCCGCGTGGTCGACGACATGTCCGCTTTCGCTCAGCCCGCGCAGCAGGTAACGCGCGGCGCGGCTGTCATCCTCGATGATCAGCAGGCGCATGCGAACCTCCCTCGTCTTGATGAACTAAAGTTTATCTTCCGGCGAAGCGGGCTTTTCTAGTCGGCTGGCAGAACCCATTATAGTCGAACATTGATGTGGCGGCGTTCGCGGCGATCCCGTAGACGTAGCCGATCCCAAGGTGGGACCAATGACCCGCGTGCTGGTGGTGGAGGACGATCCTCAGACGGCAGAGGAGATCAGGTCCGCGCTGAGCGACCACGGCTTCGCCGTGGAGTCCGCCGGCACCGGCCGCGAGGGGCTGCTCAAGGCTGCCGCCGAAAGCTACGACGCCATCGTGCTCGACCGCATGCTGCCGGGCGGACTCGATGGTTTGGGAGTGCTGGCGACGTTGCGCACGGCGGGTGTCGAATCGCCAGTGCTGATCCTCAGTGCTCTATCGGGGGTGGATGAGCGGATACGCGGGCTGCGTGCCGGCGGCGACGACTACCTCACCAAGCCGTTCGACTTCCTGGAGCTGACCGCGCGGCTGGACGTGCTGCTGCGGAGGCATGCCGGCGTGCCACAGTGCGAGACCATGCTGCGCGTCGGCCAGTTGGTGATGGACCTGCTCACCCGTACCGTCAGCCATGCCGGCAAGCCGGTTGAGCTGCTGCCGCGCGAGTATCGCCTGCTGGAATGCCTGATGCGACACGCGGGACAGGTCGTCACCCGCACCATGCTGTTCGAGGACGTCTGGAACTACCATCATATCGAACCGACCAATGTTATCGACGTACATATCGGCAAGCTGCGGCGGAAGATCGACCCTGACGGGGCCGGCTCAATGATCCAGACCGTGCGCGGCGCCGGATATATCCTTCGTGCGCCTGGCTGAGCTGCCCCGCACGACCAGCTTTCGGCTGGCGATGCTGTTTCTGCTGCTGTTCGGCACGGCCGCGCTGCTTCTGTGTGGGTTTCTTTATTGGCAGACCAAAGATTTCCTCTCCGAGCGCGAGGACGAAACGCTCGTGATGGAGCAAGCTGCTTTCGACGGCCTGGATGCATCGGACTTGCGCGAGTTGCTCGCCGCCCATGTGGTGATGGATCCGCACCTGCAGCGACTGCTGACCTTGTTCGGACCTGCCGGCGAACGTGTCGCCGGCAGTCCGGTGGGACCGCCGGTACTGGCCCAGCCGAGCGATCAGCCCTTCACGTTTACCCTGCGGCACAATGGTCGCCCGGTCTACTTCCGCGGTTTGATCCGCCACCTTCCGGACAGGCATTACCTGCTCGTTGCCCACGACATGACAAGCATCCGCGCCTTCGGCAACCTGGTGTTGGAATCCTGCCTGTGGGGCGGTCTGGCTACCGTCCTGCTCGGCCTGACCGGGGCGGCCATCGCCGGCGCAGATGCGCTTCGCCGCATCGAAGGCGTCACCCGCGCCATTCAGCGTATCGTTCGCGGCGATCTCTCGGGCCGGCTGCCCACGCGCGGGGATTCCGGCGACCTCGACCGGCTGGCGCAAGAAATCAACTTCATGCTGGCTGAAATCGAGCGCCTGATGCTGGAGGTGAAGGGCGTGTGCGACAACGTTGCCCATGACCTGCGCACTCCGCTGACGCGCTTGCTCGCCGGGCTGGAGCGTGCACGCCGCAGTGCGGGATCAGCGGAAGATTACGCCGCCGCAGTAGACGAGGGCATCGAGGAAATCCGTGGCCTGCTGAAGACCTTTGCCGCAGTCCTGCGCATCGCTGAGGTCGAAAGCGGCGCGCGCCGGGCCGGATTTGCCTACCTGGACCTGTCAGAAATAGGCGCCGACGTGGTGGAGTTTTATGCGCCGATCGCGGAGCAGAAGGGCGTCGCGCTGTCGCAGGCAGGCGACGCTGCGGTGGTGATGCGCGGCGATCCCAGCCTGTTGTTCGAGGCCATCGGCAATCTGGTGGACAACGCGCTGAAGTTCACGCCACCTGGTGGCCGGGTCGACGTGCGCACGTTTGCCAACGACGGTGGCAGGGGAATCGAGGTCTCGGATAGCGGCCCTGGCATCCCTGCCGACCAGCGAGAGGCTGTGCTGCGCCGCTTCTATCGGACAGAACAGAGCCGCCATACGCCAGGCAGCGGACTTGGATTGGCGCTGGTCGCAGGTGTCGCCGGATTGCACGACATGGCGATTGCGATCACGGACGCGAATCCGGGTTGCCGGGTCGCATTGATTGGCGCTCCCGCCGCTGGCAAAGCTGAAATCGATTTTATGCCCGCGCGAAGCGGCTCCTAATCGTCGGTCTCTATGGTGCATTTCAGCGCAGGGCACTGACGGCCCTGTGCGGTCCGATCGTACCCACGGTCGGGCTCGATAGCTCAGTGAACGATAGAGAAGACCATGAAAACCATGATCCTCGCGCCACCGCGGGTCCTGCCGCCAGCGCTGCTGTGCGCGACAAAACCCTGCGCGAGTGCATGCAGCATTTTGTCATCCCTGCTGCTTGCCGGAGCGGTCTCGCTCGCTGCCGTAGCCGC
>DATMND010000295.1:0-2527 GCA_035569235.1 Acetobacteraceae bacterium
GCGATCTCGGTTGGCGCGGTGATGACTCCCGCCGGACCCGAGAATGGCATCGGCATCATCAGCGCCGCGTATCTCAAGGATTCGTCTGACCCCACCTGGAAGGACGACAAGGGCATGAACGAGTGGCGGGCGTTCATGACCAAGTACATGCCGGGTGCCGACCAGACCGACGGGGGTTACATCGCTGCCTATGGTCTGAGCCACACGATGCTGCAGGTGCTGAAGCAGTGCAACGGCGACTTCTCGCGCGAGAACATCATGAAACAGGTGGCCAACCTGCACGACGTCGAGAATCCGGTGCTGATCCCTGGCATCAAGCTCAACACCAGCCCGACCAACTACCACCCGATCCGGGCGATGCAGTTGGAGAAGTGGGATGGCAAGACCTGGGTGCTGTTCGGCGACGTGATCCAGGGCTCGCAATCCTGAGTCACTGCGGGCGTGGCTGCGCAACATGCTGCCACGCCCCTCACTGTCCAATCGCGGGGGGACATTGGGACCATGGACATCCTCCACGTTGTGGTTCTCATGCTTGAAAATCGGTCGTTCGACTGCCTGTTTGGCAAGTTGCAGGCGCAGATCACCGGTATCGACGGGCTGCCTGATAATGCGAGCAACGTCTGGCACGGACCAAATGGTCCGACCGAGGTTCCGGCATGGAACGACCCGGCGTTGACTTCGACCTCGGCCACGATCCCCGATCCTGATCCGGGTGAGCTCTACAGCGACATCGCCATGCAACTTCGCGGTTTGAATGGCGATGAGCCAATGGGTGGGTTCGTCGACAACTACATGGAACAGAAGCCCGCGGACAAGCCTTACGATCCCAAGGCTGTCATGCACTACTTCACACCGGATCAGGTACCGGTGTTGAGCCAGCTTGCCTACGAGTTCGGTGTATCCGATCGCTGGTTCGCATCGGCGCCATGCCAGACCTGGCCCAACCGGTTCTTCGCCCACACCGGCACGGCCGCCGGCTATCTCAACAACGATCCGCCGCATTTCCCCTACACCATGCCGACGGTGTTCGGCCGATTGACGGAGAAGCATTGCGACTGGCGCGTGTATTTTCACGATTTCCCGCAGTCGGCGACGCTGGCAACGTTATGGAATGACGTGCCGACGAATTTCCGCTTCTTCAACGCCTTTGCCGCAGACGCGGCAGCCGGCGCATTGCCAACCTACAGCTTCATCGAACCGCGGTACTTTGCCGACACTGCCCTGAAACTGATCCCCAATGACATGCACCCGCCGCACAACATTGCTTATGGCGAGCAGTTGGTCGCGCAAGTTTACAATGCAGTCCGCTCGGGGCCGCGGTGGAAACAGACACTGCTGATAATCACGTTTGACGAGCACGGCGGGTGTTATGACCACATCGTGCCTCCCGCGGCAACGCCGCCGGATGGTTCGCCGGCCAATGCACCGTTCAACCGCTACGGCGTGCGCGTTCCCGCGGTGATCGTCTCGCCTTATGTGCGAAAGGGCACGATCATTCGGCCGCCTGGTGGCACGCCGTTCGATCACACGTCGATCGCGGCGACGTTGCGCAGACTTTATGGCATACGCCCGCTCACCGCGCGGGATGCCGCTGCGCCAGACCTGATCGGTGCGCTCGATACGCAGCCTGGCAATGACGGCCCGGATCGGATCGTCGCGCCTCGTGCTCCTGCCACCGCCGCGGAGGTCGCTCGTGTGGCCAGCAAACCTCCGAACGACCTGCAAGCCAGCCTGGCAGGCGCGGCTGCTCAGCTGCCGACGCTCGGCGCGAGTGTTGCAGCGCATATCCAGCGGTTGATCGCCGCGCCACCGCAACTGCCGGAGCACGACACGGTGCAACTCGCCGCCGGAGCGGTGGAGGCTCATATCAAGGGGTTCCTGGGGATTGTGTAATCGCCGCGCCGGGTCCGGCGGTATTTGACACACGCAATGGGTGGCGGACAGTCTGCGCGGCACCAGTAGCAGGAGACCTGATCATGGCCGCGGATGAAGGCAACGGCCCGCGTTTGCGCTCGCGGCGCTGGTTCGACAATCCTGCCGATCCGGCGATGACCGCGCTCTATCTCGAGCGCTACATGAACTACGGCATCACGCCGGAGGAACTTCGCGGGGGAAAACCGATCATCGGCATTGCGCAGACCGGCTCTGACCTGTCGCCGTGCAATCGCCATCACATCGAACTGGCCAGCCGCGTGCGCGACGGCATCCGTGCGGCCGGCGGAGTGCCGCTGGAGTTTCCCGTGCATCCGATCCAGGAGACCGGCAAGCGGCCGACCGCGGCGCTGGATCGCAACCTTGCGTATCTTGGTCTTGTCGAGGTGCTGCACGGCTACCCGATCGACGGCGTGGTGCTGACGACAGGCTGCGACAAGACGACGCCGGCGTGCCTGATGGCGGCGGCCACGGTCAATCTGCCCGCCATCGTACTTTCGGGCGGGCCGATGATCGACAGTTACTACCAGGGAAAACTGATTGGCTCGGGCATGGGGCTCTGGGAGGCGCGCCGCCTGCTGGCCGCGGGCCAAAT
>DATMND010000296.1:0-3330 GCA_035569235.1 Acetobacteraceae bacterium
AGTCAGCCCCCGAAGTTTACACGCGCGGGTCGGAGGAGAACGCCGGCATGTATGCGCAACTCATGGCGGTGCGGGCGCCGAAGATGTCATTTGGTGGGCCACTAGCCTGATGAGCGCCGCGCTCGCCAGAGGACCGCCCAAGAGCGCCTGGACGCCGGTCAGGTACAGCCAGACCAATTTGGGCGGCGGCACGACGGCGCAGGGCGTGGCGTTCCCCGGTGGCCTCGATCTCACCACCCCATCGCTCCGCTTGCAGCCTGGCGCACTGCACGACGCACTCAACTTTTACGTGGCACAGTTTGGCGGGTACACGCGCACCGAAGGTTATGAACGGTTTGACGGTCGCGCATCGCCGTCCGTCGCGACCTACACCATCGTGCAGATTGGATTCAGCCCAGCCGACTTTACCAGTGACTTCAGCAGTGACTTCACCACTACGCCTAGCCCGCCGTTCACTTACACCCCATTGCCGGGTCAGGTCGTAACCCAACCCATTAACGGCGCTACCGGCACGATCATCGCCGTGGTGACGGCACCGGTGCCGTATCTGGTGCTAACAATGGTCACGGGCGCCTTCGACAACTCAAGCGCGCTGATGGTGCTGGGAAGCGTGCTGGTTGGCAACGCGACTGCCCTGACGTTCTCGCTCAATGCGAGGAGCAAGGCTATCTACACAGCGTTGGCGGCCGATGCCTACCGTGCGCTGATCCAGGCCGTGCCGGGCGTCGGGCCTGTCCTGGGCGTCGTGGCGATGGCGTTCCTTGGCGTCGATCAGGTGTTCGTGTTCCGCGCCAATGTCGGTAACACAGCGGCGCTGCTATATCGCGCCACTGCGGCCGGCTGGGTGCTGGTCCCATACTTCAGCCTGGTTAGCTTCACGGCCGGGGGCACTGCGGTGCCGCTCGACGGCGACACGCTGACCCAAGGCGGCGTCACCACGACGATCCAGCGCGTGATGTGGCAGTCAGGCGCCTGGGCGGGTTCCGCAGTCGGCCAGTTCGTCGTGGCCGCGCCGGTGGGTGGCGATTTCGCCGCCGGAGCGGCAACCACAACCTCGGGCGCGACGGTGACGCTATCGGGACCGCAGGCGCCGATCACGATGGCGGCCGGTGGGCGGTTCATCTTCGAGAAGTGCAATTTCTCCGGCCAGTTGGTCACGCGGCGCATCTATGGGTGCGACGGGGTTAATCCCGCCTTTGAGTTCGATGGCGTGACGCTCGCGCCGATCAGCACGGGTTTGTCGCCTGATCGTCCCTCCCATATCCGGTTCCACAAGAATTTCCTGTTCCTGTCGCAGGAGGCGTCGCTGCTCTACTGCGCCGCGGGCAACCCGTTCAAGTGGAGCGCGGTCGATGGCGCCGGCGAGATCGCGACCGGCGATACCGTCACCGGCATGATCACGCTGCCAGGCAGCCAGACCACGGCGACGCTGGGCGTGTATCTCCGCACCAACACGGCGTTCTTGTATGGCACTGATCCAACGACGTTCAACTTCGTCACGTTCAACACCGGCATCGGCGCGGTGCCGTATTCGATCCAGAACCTGTTTGACACGTTCTTTCTGGACGACCTTGGTGTGGTGACGCTGAAGACGACCTTGAACTGGGGAAACTTTCTGCCCACGACCCTGACCAAGAATATCCTTCCGTTCATCGCTCGCGAGCGCGGCAACCTGAAGGCGTCATCGGTCAACCGGGAAAAGTCGCAATACCGGCTATTCTTCGGCGACGGCTATGCGCTGTACTGCACCATCCTCAATCAGCAATACCTCGGCTCCGCGCCGATGTTGTTCCCCGATATCATCAACTGCACCGACACGACAAACTGCGTTGACGACGAGGAGGAGACGTATGCCGGTTCGCAGTCCGGGTATGTCTACAATATGGATCGTGGGACCTCGTTCGACGGCAAGGAGATATCGGCATTCCTCGTGACCGCATGGGATGCGCTAAAGTCTCCGCGCATCCTGAAGCGGTATCGCGCGGCCTCGGTCGAGGTGCAGGGCGATAGCTTTGCGGAATTCAGCTACGGCTACCAGATCGGCTACAACAGTGATCAACTCGCTCAACTCCCCTCCGTGTTGTTGCCGGTCAATCTCGGTGCGGTCCCCCACTGGGACTCATTCGTGTGGGATGATTTTATCTGGGATGGCACCGGCCTGTCGCCGAGCGATGTCGATGAAACGGGAACGGCGGAGAACATCCGGGTCAGCATTTCGTCCGGCACGAATTACATCGGGGCGTTTACCGTGAATAGCATCGTTCATCACTACAGCATGCGGCGGGGAATGCGGGTGTGACGAACATCTTTTATACACCTAGCGGCAATCCTGCGACCGGGGCTGATGGGCTGTCGGCGCTGGTGCGTGGCGAGTTCTTGGCGGTCGCTGCGGGCTTCGATCAGATGCCGCAGATCAAGACGACGGGGGTCTTTACCACTACGTTCGTCCAGCAGGGCAATTTCACCTTCACCCTGCCGGCGTCCTCTGGCGCGTTGGCACTGGCATCGGATGTTACGAACGAGACGGCGCGGGCGGAGGGCGTCGAGGCGTTGTTGGCGCCAAAGGCTTCCCCGGTGTTCACGGTTGGTGCAACGCTTTCCTATACGCTGCCTGTGCTCGACAACAGCAATGAAGCAGTAAGCTCTAAGTGGGTCGCTAACTTCCTGGCAGCCTCTGGGTTTGCGCCGGCCGGCCTTAGCCCGGTCATAACCGTAGCTACGCGAACCGGCAACGTGACGCTGGTTCATACCGACATAACCGACTGGACAGCGACCATAAATGCGGCTCTGGCGCCCTATGCGCTGGCGGCCTCGATCCCACCGTTGTTGCGTGGCCAGCTTTCCGGCTTGGCGCTATCCAACGATATCCCAACGCCACTGACCTTGCTGGACATCGCGGCAGGCAGCGCCACCGACAGCACCAGCGCATCCGTCATCATACTGCCGGGCACCATCACCAAGAGCATCGCGGGAGGATGGGTCGCTGGCTCTGCTGCAGGCGGCATGGGGACCGGGCTCGCGGCGCTGGCCTCCACCTGGTATCATGTCTATGCCGCGACCATCGCGGGCAACCCGGATGTGTTCTTCGATACCGCATTTCCTCCGACGCACGCGCCGGTAGGCACCACGGCTTCACGGCGTATCGGGAGCATCTATGTCGGAGCGGCGGTCACGATCGCGCCGTTCATCCAATCGGGCGACAGCTTCCAGTGGATCGGCACCCCTGCCGATATGAACCTCGTGACGCTGCCAACGCTGAGCCGCACACTTTACACCCTGTACGTCCCGGCTGGCGTTCGGACGACTGTCACGTTCCGCGCCCAGGGTTTC
>DATMND010000297.1:0-4228 GCA_035569235.1 Acetobacteraceae bacterium
ACACGAAATCGGCTCGCTTGACTTCGCCAGGGGTGCTGAGCATTGTCCGCGGCTCGCGCGACCGGGCGCGACGCGGGACGGGGCTGTAGCTCAGCTGGGAGAGCACCTCGTTCGCAATGAGGGGGTCAGGGGTTCGAGTCCCCTCAGCTCCACCACCGTTCCGCCAGTTCTCATACAAGCCACAGTGGCTGTTTACTTTGGACACCACTCGTTCACCGCCATCGCGGGGCTTAACCCGGCCATCCGATCCACCACCGCTGGGGCGGCGACGGATAGCCGGGTCAAGCCCGGCCATGACGTGAGAAAAGAACACCTACAGAAGACTTTGGTAGCAGGCGTTGGCATCAGGCCGCAGGTCTGCCCTTGCGCGCGATGAATTCGGGAAACGCGTCCTCAGCCGTGGCGCCGCGCAGGATGTGGGTCGTGTAGTCGTGCTCCTCCGCCCATTGCTGCTCCAGGTTCTCACCCTTCTGCTTCAGCAGCAGCGCCTTCACCCCCATCACCGCGCCACGATGATTGCCCGCGATCATCCGCGCGATCTCCATCGTCTTCGTCCGCAATTGCGCACGCGGCACCAAATGGTTCAGCAGGCCGATACGATAAGCCTCCTCGGCTTCGACGACGCGCGCGGTGAACAGCAGTTCCTTGGCGATCGGCCAGCCGACCTGATTGGGCAGCGTCCAGGTGCTGTTGATCCGGCCATACGCGGCTGCCAGGAACCGAAATCGCGTGTCCTCGCAGCCCACCCGCATATCCAGCGACGAGGCCAGCACCGCGGCGCCGCCGTAGGCGAGGCCGTTCATCATGCCGATCACCGGCTTGGCGCAGGCGCTGATGTCGTAGCTCCTGCGGCTGTCACGCATCTTGTCGAGTTCCTCCTGCGTGTAGCGGCGATCGTCCTCGCGCTGCTCGTGGATGTCGCCGCCGGCGGAAAACGCCCGCGTGCCGGCGCCGGTGATGACGACGCAGCCGATCGCATCGTCGGCTTCAAGGCGCTTCACCGCGTCGTGCAGTTCGCTGCCAAGCCTGCGGTTCATCGCGTTGAGCTTGTCGGGACGGTTGAGCGTTACGATCCCCACGCCGTCTTCCGCATCCACCAGGATATGTTCGTAGTCCATCGTTTCCTCCAAGGGCACATTGCCGCGGCGACCATGTGACGTGCATCCTGCCACAAATGCGGCAAGTGTGGAGTGGGGAAGGCGATGTCGTTGCTGACTGGCTTCCGTGTGGTCCAGATCGGCCCGGGCTTGGCCGCCGCGGTGTGCGGACGGCTGCTTGCCGATGTCGGAGCAGAGATTGCCTGCGTCGATCCGGATCGATCCACGCCGCTGGCCGAGTATCTCAACCTCGACAAGAGCGATTGCTCGGCCGCGCCGCAAGATGCGCTTACGGTGGCCGACCTGATCGTCTGCGAAGGCAGCCCGGCCGAGCTTCGCGCGCGGCAACAAGATGCGGCCGGAATTCGCCGCCTCAATGCGATGGCAGCGCTAGTCTTCATCTCGCCATTCGGTCAGACCGGACCACAGGCGGAGGATCCGGCGACCGACCTGACGCTGTTCTTCGCCAGCGGCATCGCCCGGCTACTGACGGGCCAGGTGGACGATCTCGCGGAAGCGCCGATCCGTCCGGTCGGCGAACAATCAGCCTTCATCGGTGGAATTGCCGCCGCGTGTGCCGGCATGCATGCGGCACAGGCAGGCGGGGGCGGCGCGGTGATCGACGTGTCGATCCAGGAAGCACTGGCGACCATGGCGATGAGCGAACTGACCGGCGCCGGGCTGGCCGGCAAGAGCCGCTCGCGCAAACGTCTGACGGACGGCAACGGGGCGACGGTCTGCATTCTGCCGGCGCGCGACGGCTACGCCGCGATCTCGCCGCGCGAGGATCGTCAGTGGGCGTCCTGGCTTGCGGCGATGGGCTCGCCCGACTGGGGTAGCGATCCGCGATTTCGCAGCAAGCCAGATCGGATCGCGAACTGGGATGCGCTGCATACTCTTATGTCCGACTGGAGTCGCCGACACGACAAGCAGTGGATCGCCGATACCGCGCAGAAAGCGCACGTGCCAAGCTTTCCGCTGCGTGAACCGGCTGAGCAGCTTGGCTCGCCGCAACTCGAGCATCGCGGCTTTTGGCGACCCACCACTGTCGGCCGACGAACGGTCACGGCGCCGCGGTCGCCGTTCGGGCTTACTATCGCTCCGGGCGACCGAGCTTCACTCGGAGCATCGGGTGCGTTGCCGCTGTCCGGTGTTCGCGTGCTGGATTTCAGCTGGGTCATCGCGGGTCCGACGACGACACGGTATCTCGCGGCGATGGGCGCCGAGGTGATCAAGGTCGAGGCGCCGGGGCGCGGCGATCCAGGTCGCGCGACCGAGTTGCACACGGTGCTTGGACAGGCGAAGCGCGGCATCGTGCTCGACCTGAAGAAACGGGAGGCCGTCGATGTCGCGCGTGCGTTGGCCGCCCGGTCCGACATTCTGGTGGAGAACTTTGCAACCGGCGTAATGGACCGGCTGGGCCTCGGCGCTGAGTCACTTCGGGCGATCAATCCAAACCTGATCTACGTGTCGGCGTCGGGACTTGGGCGAACCGGGCCGGAATCGCATGCCGTCGCTTACGGCACGCTGCTGCAATGCTATGCCGGTTTCGCTGGGCTCAATCGCCACCCCGATATTGCCCCGCGCGTCGGTTTCGCGTGGCTTGATCCGATGTGCGGGCTGATGCTTGCGTTCATCGCCGCGGCCACACTGTGGCGCCGGCGACGCGACGGCGCTGTGGCACGCATCGATTTCTCGATGATCGAGGCGATGCTTTGGACGATGGCTGAACCGCTGTTGGCGACGCAGATTGGCGATGCGCCGAAGCCGCGGGGGAATTTTTCCCCCTGCTACGTTCCGCATGGCGCGTATCGCGGCGCCGGAGACGATGAATGGATCAGCGTCGCTGTCCGAAGCGACGAGGAATGGCGATGCCTGTGCGCGATGGTTCCCGCATTGATGCAGATGGCCGGCCTCGGATTCGGCGAACGCATGAACCAGCGGGCAACGATCGATGCGGCACTCGGTGCGTGGTTCCAATCGCAGCCCGCGGATACTGCTGCCGCCATGTTGCTGCGTGCCGGGATTCCGGCGGCATCGCTTGTGAACTCTGTGGACCTTGCAGCAAGCGGTCACCTTGGGGAACGCGGATTTTGGGAACCGCACGGCGACGGTGCTCTCCCCGGACTGCCATGGCGCTCCAGTTTTGGCCGGCGATCCGGCGCAGCACCGGATCTCGGCGCGGATACCGACGCGATCCTGCACGATGTACTCGAACTGTCGCACAACGAGATCGACGCGCTGCGTCGATCGGGCGCGTTGGGATAACTTCACGCGTCATGGCCGGGAGAATCAAAAGTGCTTCCCCTTGCGGGAGGGGGTTGGGGGGAGGGGGACGCAGTACGAAGCCAGGCTTGGTATTTATCCGACCGCATTGTCTTGCGATGGTGCAACCCCTCCCCCCAGCCCCCTCCCGCAAGGGGAGGGGGAGAATCACGGTGCAATCAGAACTCCCCGCTGCGATACGCTTCGTCGAGCCGTGCGGCGTCCTCCTCCGACGGCTCGTCCCACGCCTCGCCACGACGCCGCAGGTCGCCGGAGAAATTCGGCGGACGCTTCTCGTTGAACGCCCGGCGCCCCTCCTCGCCGTCGGTCGTCACCTGGATCAGCAGGTTGTTGATCAAATTCTGCACGTGCCACGCCTGGTCCGTCGGCAGGTCGCCAAAGCGCACGACAAACTCCTTCATCATGCGCACGGCAACCGGCGGCAGCGTCACGATGTGGCGGGCGATCTTCTCCGCGCGTTCCATCAGCTGCGCATGCGGCACGACCTCATTGACCAAGCCGATCCGCAGCGCTTCCTGCGCATCGAATGGATCGTCCGTCAGCAGGATCTTCATCGCATCGGCGTAGCGAAGCTGCTTGACGAGCAGGCTCGCACCAGGTCCATGCCCCAGCCAGCCTTGCGAAATCAGCGAGAACTTGAACCGCGCGTGTTCAGCGCTCGCGATGCGGATATCGGTTGACGACAGCAGGACGTAAAGACCGGCCCCTGCAGCCCAGCCATTCACCGCCCCGATGACCGGCTTCCACACGCGCGGATAGTGGTCGCCCATCCGCCCATCGACGCCGGTCTTCTGCCCGTGCACCGTTCCCGCCAACGGCCAGAAGATGCGCTGGGTGCGCAGATA
>DATMND010000298.1:0-12008 GCA_035569235.1 Acetobacteraceae bacterium
CCATGCTCACCGGCTGCAACCTGCAGGACGGCGATGCGGTGGACCGGGTGCTGTGGGCGATGTCCCGCTGGAACGATCGCGTGCAGGCCTGGCTGTTCGATCCAAACAGGCTGGCGCCGACCTATCCGGCCAGCGCCATCACCCAACCGTTCCCATTCAATGCGTTCTATCCGGTGGACGATGCGCCGGAGATCGACGGCGACGATTATGCGCTGGAAGTGTCCGGGCGGGTGGCCGACAAACAAAGCTGGACGTTGGAAAAACTGCGCGCGTTGCCGCAGGAGCAGCAGATAACGCGGCTGATCTGCATCGAGGGTTGGAGCGCAATCGGCCAATGGAGCGGCGTGCCGCTTCGGTTGTTCCTCGAACGGATCGGCGCCGATCTGCGCTCGCGTTACGTGGGATTCAAATGCGCTGACCGCTATTACGGGAGCATCGACATGGCGTCCGCGCTGCACCCGCAGACAATCCTGGCATTGGATTACGGCAATGCGCCGCTGCCGCCAAAATACGGGTATCCCATGCGGCTGAGGATGCCGACGAAGCTTGGTTTCAAGGGTGCCAAGCATATCGTGGCGATCTTCGTGACGAACGACTATCCCGGCGGTTATTGGGACGATCAGGGATACAACTGGTTCAGCGGATCCTGACAGCAAGGAGGTCGAAAGATATGAGCCAGCATCCTGCGTTGAGCGAAGGCCGCGTCGCCGTGATAACGGGAGCGGCGAGCGGGATTGGCCTTGCGGCTGCCACGCGTTTCGCGGCCATGGGACTGCGGATCTGCATCGCCGATATCAGTGCGGACGCGCTGAAACAGGCCGCCGCGACGATCGGTGGCGTCGCGAAGCGCGGTTCGTCCGATGTGCTGGCGGTGCCGACCGATGTCAGCGACCCCGACGCCGTGCACCGCCTGAGGGACACGGCCCGTGACGCGTTCGGCGAAGTGGCGGTGCTGATGAACAATGCCGGCACCGCGCCTGGCGGCGGCCCATGGGATCATTACGATGGCTGGCGCCGGGTGCTGGGCGTCAATCTCTGGGGTGTGATCAATGGCGTGCAGAGTTTCACTCGGATGATGATCGACCAGCACACGCCCTGTGCCATCGTCAATACGGGTTCAAAACAGGGAATCACCTGTCCGCCGGGCGATACCGCATACAATGTGTCGAAAGTCGGCGTGAAGGTTTTGACCGAAGGGCTCGCGCACTCGCTGCGCAACATCGAAGGCTGTCGTGTCAGCGCGCATCTGCTGGTGCCCGGCTCCACGTTCACCGGCATGACCAGAAGGTCCGCGACCACCAAGCCCGCGGGCGCCTGGACGCCAGAACAGGTGATCGACACGTTGATAGCCGGCATGGCGGCCGGCGATTTCTACATCATCTGCCCCGACAATGATGTTACTCGCGATGTCGATAACCGGCGGATTCTCTGGGCGGCTGAGGACATCGTTCGCAATCGCCCGGCGCTGTCACGCTGGCATCCGGACTATAAGGACCAGTTCGCCGAATATCTGTCAGCTCAATCGCCTGCTCGAAGCTGAGCGAAGCGCGAGAGGATCAGTGTATCGACTTCGCCGGCGTGCGACGCGAAATACCGTGTGCGGCAATCGTCGCCATGCCCTCGACCTGCCATGGCTTGGTCGTGAAGGAGATTGCCAGCCCCTCCGCCGTGCGGAGCGTCAGCAGAAGGTCCTGGCCGTTGTCGGCCAGGACCATGCTCCAGGTATCCAGCGGATGCACGGCACCATTCTCGATGCGCTGCGGGATTGCCGTGATCACCGCATTCAGACAACTTGCCGGCAGCGACACTGATACCGTCTGTCCCGCCTGATCGAGCAGACGCAGATTGATCCGTGTCCCATCGGCTGACGGCTCCGCGCGGATCAATCCTGCAGCATCGATCTTGAGCCGATTGGCCAAGCCGCCGCCTCCTCGTTGAACTACAGCGCCGCGGCCACCGCCTTGGTTTCCGTGTAAAGTTCCAATACCTCCTTGCCCATTTCGCGGCCCCAGCCGGATTCCTTGTAGCCGCCGAATGGCAGGGCGACGTCGCCGAAGTTGTGCGTGTTGATCCACACCGAACCGGCACGGATGCGACGCGCCAGCTTGTGGGCGATGCCGAGATCGCGCGTCCAGATACTGGCGGCGAGACCGTAGTTCGTGTTGTTGGCCTCAGTGGCGATGCGATCCAGGTCATCGTCGTCGAACGGCATGGCGCAGACGACCGGGCCGAAGATCTCGTTGCGCACCACCGACATCTCCGGCCTCGTGTCGGTCAGCACGGTCGGTGCGACGAAGTAGCCGGCATTGCCGACGCGCTCGCCGCCCGTGACCGCGCGCGCACCTTCCTTGCGGCCGGATTCCAGGAAGCCGGTCACCCGAGCGAACTGCTCCTCGGACACCAGCGGTCCCATCTGCGATTCGGGATTGAGACCCGGTCCAACCCGGATCTTGCCCGCTTCGGCGGCGATGCCTTCCATTAGCTGATCGAATACGCGCTTGTGGGCGAACAGCCGCGAGCCGGCGGTGCAGCATTGGCCCATGTTGAAGAAGATCGCATTTGCCGTGCCCTTGATCGCCACATCCATATCGGCGTCGGGAAACACGATTGCCGGCGATTTTCCCCCCAGTTCCAGCGACACCTTCTTCAGGTTGCCGGCAGCCGCCTGCACGATCAGCTTGCCGACCTCGGTCGAACCGGTGAACGCCACCTTGTCGACGCCCGGATGCGCGGCCAGTGCCGCGCCGGCGGTCTCGCCGAAGCCTGTGACAATGTTGACGACGCCGGGCGGAAAGCCCACCTCCTCGAACAGCCGGCCCAGACGGATCGCCGAGAGCGGCGTTTGTTCCGCCGGCTTCAACACGATCGTGCAACCCGCGGCGAGCGCCGGTGCAAGCTTCCATGCCGCCATCATCAAAGGAAAATTCCACGGGATGATCTGGCCGACCACGCCCAACGGCTCGCGCAACGTATAAGCGTGCCAGTTTCCGGGCGCGGAGATCGGCACGGTCTCGCCATTCAGCCGGGTCGCCCAGCCCGACATATAGCGGAACATCTCGTATGATCCGGGAACATCGACGGCACGCGCGTCGCGGATCGGCTTGCCGTTGTCCAATGCCTCAAGCGCGGCAAATTCCTCGGCCTGTGCCTCCAGTGCATCCCCGAGACGATAAATGAGCTTGCTGCGCTCCAGCGGCGACATGCGCGGCCATGGACCGCTTTCGAACGCCCGACGCGCAGCTGTTACGGCAGCGTCGATATCCGCCGCATCGCCTTCCGCGACCTTGGCGATCTTCTGTTCGGTCGCCGGGTCGAACACGTCGAACGTCTTGCCGGACTTTGCGTCCACCCACTTGCCACCGATCAGCAGCTGCAGTGGTTCGGCAATGAAGCGGGCTGCGTGGTCGGGTAAGGGCACTGGATGCAGCATGACATTCATCGACTTCCTCCTCCGGTGTTACGCAATTCCCACTTGAATATAGCGTATATCCCAGCGCACGCCATCCCTGGATTTTTGGGCGGGTCAGGTGGGGCCGCGTGCTGTCTGGATCGCCTGCCAGACACGGTGCGGCGTCGCCGGCATGTCGATATGGGCAATGCCGAACTCCGAGAGTGCGTCGACCACTGCGTTCATCACCGCGGGCAGCGATCCGGCGCAACCCGCTTCGCCACAACCCTTGACACCGAGCGGGTTGGTGCGCGCTGGAACCGGGTGGCTTTCGAAGCCCAAAGCCGGAAGATCGGATGCACGCGGCAACGCGTAATCCATGAAGGAGCCGGTCAGCATCTGGCCGTCTTCGTCATATACCACCGACTCGGTCAGTGCCTGGCCGATGCCCTGGGCGATCCCGCCATGGGCCTGCCCGGCCACCAGCATCGGATTCACCAGCGCACCGAAATCGTTCACCGTAGTATAACTGACTACGTCGACGGTGCCGGTGGCCGGGTCCACCTCGACTTCGGCAATGTGGCAGCCGTTGGGAAACGCCGACGGCACACCCTTGAACACATGGCTTACATCCAGTGTTTGCGGCAGATCGTCGGGCAGGCTTTCGTCCAGCCGCAACCGCGCCGCCAACTGCATGATCCCGATCCCGATGTCGGTTCCCGCAATGTTGAAGCGTCCACGAACGAATTCAATGTCGCCCACCCCGGCTTCCAGAACATGCGACGCAAGCAGCTTGCCGCGCTCGATGACCAGCTGACTGGCTTCCACGATCGCACCGCCGCTCTGCATCATCGAGCGCGAACCGCCTGTGCCCCCGCCCGCGATCAGCTGATCGGAATCGCCTTGCAGGAGCCTGATTTTCTCAAACGGGATGCCCAGCCGGTCCGACAGCACCTGGGCGAAAGGCGAGGCATGACCCTGCCCGTAGTCCAGGGTACCGGTGATGATCGTGACGGTGCCGTCAGGCTCGAAACGGATGCCGCCCATTTCGTTGCCCGCGTCGGCCGTCACCTCCAGGTAGTGACCAATGCCGCGGCCACGAACCAGACCGCGCGAACGGCTGTCGGCCTGGCGTGCGGCATAGCCATCCCAATCAGCCGCACGAAGTGCCTTGTCCAGCACGATTGGAAACTCGCCGCCGTCATACAGCATGCCGGAAGGGGCGCGATATGGCATCTGCCCAGGCTGGATATGATTGCGCCGACGCAGTTCCAGGCTGTTGATGCCGATCTCCCGCGCCGCGGTCTCGACCAGACGCTCCATGTAGTAATTGCCCTCCGGCCGCCCCGCACCGCGGTAGGCGCCGACCGGAGTGGTGTTTGTGAACAGGCACTTCGTTGATACTTCGATCAGCGGCGTAGCATAGACGCCGATGATGTTCTTCACCATGTTCATCGTCGGCGGGATGGTTGTCGCATTGCTCAGCCAGGCACCGAGATTGCCGTAGCCCGTCACCCGCAATGCGAGGAATTTTCCCGCCTCGTCCAATGCCAGTTCAGCGGTCATCTCATGATCGCGCCCATGGCTGTCGGAGAGAAAGCTTTCGGATCGTTCGTCCGACCACTTTACCGGACGCCCAAGCGTTCGCGCAGCATGGAGCAGGCAGATATACTCTGGATAGGCGGAAGCCTTCATGCCGAACGAACCGCCGACATTGCCGGTGAGAACGCGTACTTTCTCCACTGGAACGCCAAGGATGCCGCTGAGCAGATTGCGCTGTCCGAACACGCCCTGGCAGCCGAGGCGCAGGGTCAGTCGATCATTCCCCGCGTCGTATTCGCCGATCGCCGAACGCGGCTCCATCGGGCAGACGACGATGCGGTTGTTGCGCATTGCAAGGGTCGTGACATGGGCCGCCTGGGCGAACGCCGCCGCGACCTTCTCGCTGTCGCCGTAATGAAATCGCAGGCACAGGTTTCCCGGCGCTTCGGCATGCAGCAATGGTGCGTCCTGTTCCGCCGCGGCGCCGGCCGTTGTGACGGCAGGCAGCTGCTCGATATCGACGAAGATGGATTCGGCTGCATCCTTGGCCTGCTTGGCGGCATCAGCCACCACCATCGCAATCGGTTCGCCGACATAGCGCACGCGATCCGTTGCCAGCGGACGCTGCGCCGGCCGCGGTGTCGGCGAGCCATCGCGATGCTTTCCCGCCGCGGCCGGCATGTTGCGAATTCCGGCGGCATCGAGGTCCGTGGCGGTAATGATGGCCTGCACGCCTGGCATGTCGCGCGCCATGACCGCATCGATCCCGCGGATATCGCCATGCGCAATTCGACTGCGTACCATCACGCCATAAAGCTGGTCAGGGCGGTTCAGGTCATCGGTGTACCGACCCTCGCCGCGCAGCAGGACCGGGTCTTCCTTGCGTGAGACCGGCTGGCCGACGGCGAATTTCTCGGTGGTGAACAACGAAGGATCGAACGGCGCATTCATCAGGGCAAAGCTCTCTTGACGTGATTTCGGCGCAACGGCCTCGCCATATCCAACAGGACACAGCGGGAATGTGCAACCCGCCCTTGATGTGGCTGCGGTTCCGGCTACAGCAATCATGACTACCCTGTTCAGTCGCGATACTGAGGCGTATGGACTCCGAACGTTCGCATCGTTATATATACGGGGGAATAGCGTTACCGGGAGAAGCCGATGGACGCCGGGCCGAGCGACGCCGCGTCAATCGATGGCAGACAACTGATCACCTGGGCTGTGCTGCCCGATGGAACCGGTGTCTGCCTCGATCTCATCGGTGCCGATGGACGAACGCACCGCATAGCTTTGCCACTCGAGGCATTGACCGGACTGTTGATGACCCTGCCGCGCATGTTGCAGTCGGCTCTCGATGCGCGGTTCCCCGACGGGTCGTTGCGCATCGTGCACCGGCTCGGCATGTGGCAGCTGGAACAGGCGCACGGCGAAAACGCCTGGATCCTCAAGCTGGGCACGGTGGACGGCTTCGAGGTCGCCTTTGCGGTGAATGACGAGCATGCCCGTCCTCTCGGGGCCGCGCTGCTCGCTGCGCCACACCAGATCAATCCATCCCTGACGAGGAGACTGCACTGATGAACGTGATGACCGAGACGCACCCGTTCCTGGACAACAAGCCGAAGCGCATGCTGATCGGGGGAAAATGGCTGGAGGCGGCGTCGGGGAAGACGTTCGAGTCCCGCAATCCGGCCACCGGCGAGGTTCTGGCGCATGTCGCGGAAGGCGATGCCGAGGACATCGACCGCGCAGTGGCCGCTGCACGCGCGGCATTCAATGGTCCGTGGAGCAAGTTCAAGCCCGCTGATCGCCAGCGGCTTCTGCTGCGCCTGGCGGATCTGGTGGAGCGCGACCTTGAGGAATTTGCCGCGCTCGACACTCTGGACATGGGCGCGCCGATCACCCGCACGCGTGGCGGCCGCCAGCGCGCGTTAGGCATGCTGCGTTTCTACGCCGGCATGGCCACCGCACTGCATGGCGAGACGATCGACAATTCGCTGCCCGGTGAATACGTGTCGTTCACACTGAAAGAACCGGTCGGCGTGGTCGGTGCGATCATCCCGTGGAACGGCCCGCTGTCGGCGTCGATCTGGAAGATCGGTCCGGCACTCGCCACCGGCTGCACCGTCGTGCTGAAGCCGGCCGAGGAAGCGCCGCTCTCGCCACTGCGCCTGGCGGAACTGTGCCTGGAGGCGGGCGTCCCACCGGGCGTGGTGAACGTCGTGCCGGGCTATGGCGAAACCGCCGGCGCCGCGCTCGCCGCGCACATGGACGTGGATAAGGTCGCGTTCACTGGCTCGCATCCGACCGGTCAATCGATCATCCGAGCATCGGCGGGCAATCTGAAGCGGGTGTCGCTGGAACTCGGCGGCAAGTCGCCCGACATCGTGTTCGCCGACGCCGATCTGAACCAGGCAGTCCCCGGCTCCGGCATGGCGGTGTTTGCCAACTCCGGGCAGATCTGCAGCGCCGGCACGCGGCTGTTTGTCGAGCGCAAGATCTACGACCAATTCGTCGGCCGCGTCGCCGAGTTCGGCAAGACGCTGCGCGTCGGGGATGGACGCGATCCAGAAACCCAGGTCGGGCCGCTGGTTTCCGAAGAACAACTGAAGCGCGTTATCGGGTACCTGAACATCGGCTGCCAGGAGGGTGCGCGTCCGCTGTCCGGTGGCGAACGGCTGACCGACGGCGCGCTGTCCAAAGGCTACTTCGTTCCTCCCACGGTGTTCGCCGATGTGCGCGACGACATGCGCATCGCGCAGGAGGAGATATTTGGACCGGTGATCTCCGCCATTCCGTTCACCGATATCGACGAGGTGATTGAACGGGGCAACAAGACCCAGTTCGGGCTGGGCAGCGGCGTCTGGACCCGCGACGTCGGCAAGGCGCATCGGTTGGCAAAGAGCATCCGCGCCGGCTCGGTCTGGATAAACTGCTACCAGGCGATGGACCCGGCCGTACCGTTCGGCGGTTACAAGATGAGCGGCTATGGCCGCGAGTCCGGCGCGCAGCACCTTGAGGAATATCTCAACGTGAAATCGGTCTGGATCAAGACCGACTGACGTGGCGTTCCCGCTGGCGATTTCGCGCTCTCTCTCACGCTTGGGAGAGGGCGCGGCGCACGCGACAAGATCTGGAGATCGTGCTACATGGCCACCCGGTATCGAGGCATTTGGCGTGTAGCGGACGAATACGATGCGAGATCAGACAATCCTGGCCGAAACCATTGCCGGCATCGAAGGCATCCTCGGCGGCGAGCTTGATGACATCTGCGTCGAGCGTGCCACGATCGGCCTGTTCTTCACCGGTGTGAAACTGAATACCGGCGTTGCCGGAGCCTGTGCCACACCATTACGGTCGATCCCCGAGGCGGTCTGCTGCCCAAGTTCGGCCATGGCAATGCCGTTCCCCGGCAAGCTGAGCGGCCGGCCGGTCAGGGGACTGCTCAAGGAGACCGAAGCAACCAGCGGCATTCGTCGCGCCGTCGGCGTTGCGACGATGAACGCGCTCGCCGACCTGTGCTGGGCACGCCGTGCGCAGCCGAGCGTCGAACTCCGCAGTGGCGTCGATGCGTACGACGCCGCCAATATTCAGCCTGGCGAACATGTCGTGGTGGTCGGCGCCTTTGTCCCGTTCCTGAAATCCCTGAAGCGTGCCGGCCAGCATTTCACCGTGCTGGAGATGGATCCAGCGACGCTGAAGCCGGACGAACTGCCGTACTTCCGTCCCGCAGATCAGGCCGCCGATGTTCTGCCGGCGGCGGACGTTGTGCTGATCACCGGGACGACGCTGGTGAACGACACGCTGGAACACCTGCTGGCGTTGTGCCGACCCGCGGCGCGCGTGGTTGTCGTCGGTCCCACCGTCGGCCTGTTGCCTGATGCCTTCCTGTCGCGCGGGGTCGATGTGCTCGGCGGCATACGGGTCACCGCGCCGGACGCGTTTCTCGATGTGCTGGCCGAAGGTGGGTCGGGCTATCACTTCTTTGGCCGTTCGGCCGAGAAGGTGGTGTTGATCCGGAAGGCGCATGCGGCGCTGAAGGCTGCCTAGTTGGCGCCATCTCGAAAAGGGAACTACCGCGCGCCGGTTCATCACGTTTGTGTCGTTGAAGGAACCGAACCAAATGGTTCGTGAAAACGAAATACGACCATCCGAGGTAGCTGTTGCGCCACCATCGCCGACCGATGCGGGCCTCGTGTTCATCGGTCGCATCCACACGCCATGGACCTCGCGGATGGTAACTCCGCGCCAGGGGCGACTGGATGGCCCGCTTTGCCGTATCGAACTGTTCGAGCCCTGGGTGCCTGCGTTGGACGGATTGGACAGGTACGAACGCATCGAAGTGATCTACTGGCTGCATCTTTCGCGTCGGGATCTTGTGCTGCAGAGCCCCGCCAATGACGGGACGGCGCGCGGCACGTTTTCGCTTCGCACTCCTGCACGGCCGAATCCGCTTGGAACCTCTATTGCCCGGCTCATCGGCATTGAGAATGACACATTACTGGTTCGGGGCCTTGATTGCCTCGATGGGACACCGCTGCTCGACATCAAGCCGGATCGCGCGCTGTTTACGCCGGTCGCACCACCCCAGGCAGGCGACTTTCAGGTCGGCGATTCCGCTTGACGCCGGACCGTCCGGGGGTAAGTTCCTCCATGACCTGACGTTGCGTACGCAGCGTGCGCGTATGGCCGGCCAGGGAATAACGGGGAAGGGAAACAACAGAGATGCCGGCAATCAACGTCTCGCTATCCGGGTTCTGCCAGACGACCATCGTGGGGCTTCCGCTGCTGTTGCTCGCCGCCGCCCCCGCGCGCGCACAGCAGGCGCAGGCCGCCGATCCGACGAAGAACATGCGTCCCGTCACTGACGAGATGCTTCGCAGCCCGGATCCGGGCGACTGGCTGATGTGGCGTCGAACTTATGACGGCTACGGCTTCAGCCCGCTCGATCAGATCACCAAGGACAACGTCAAGGACCTCCAGGTCGCCTGGACGTGGTCGCTGACGAACGGCGCGACCGAGAGCACGCCGATCGTCCACGACGGCATCCTCTACATATGGAATTACGCCGACAAGGTGCAGGCGCTGAACGCTGCCACCGGCGATCTGATCTGGGAGTATCGGCGCGATCTGCCGCAGACGATCATCGATGCGGGCGGCAACAACATGGCCAAACGCAATATGGCCATCTACCAGGACAAGCTGCTGATCGCCACGTCCGATGCGCATCTCGTGGCGCTGGACGCGAAGACCGGCGAGGTCGCCTGGGATCACGAGACGGCCGACTGGCGCAAAGGCTGGCGCTATACTGCAGGGCCGTTCGTCGTCGATGGGATGGTGCTGCAGGGCATGACCGGCTGCGGCAACGCCGAACCCGGCGGGTGCTTCATCACCGCGCATGACTTCAAGAACG
Source organism: Acetobacteraceae bacterium (assembly GCA_035569235.1). Classification (GTDB taxonomy): domain Bacteria; phylum Pseudomonadota; class Alphaproteobacteria; order Acetobacterales; family Acetobacteraceae; genus JAMXLO01. Next base: position 10,341 of record DATMND010000298.1, read on the forward strand.
GCGCGGAGAAGTGGCGCGTCTGGACCGTTGCCCATCCCGAAGACCCCAACTTCAACACATGGAATGGCGTTCCGCTCGAGAGCCGGTTCGGCGCTTCCGCCTGGGTCGCCGGCTCGTTCGATCCTGCGCAGAACCTTGTGTTCTACGGCATCGGTCAGCCATATCCCTGGATCGCCGAAATGCGCGGCACGCTGCCGCTGAAAAAGAACGCCCCCGGCATTACCAACGAGGCGCTCTATTCGGACTCGACATTGGCGATCGATCCCGCGACCGGAAATGTGAAGTGGTACTATCAGTATCTGAAGAACGACACGTGGGACCTGGACTACGTGTATGAGCGGATGCTGATCGACCTGCCGTTCAACGGCGCGACGCGCAAGATGGTCGTCACCACCGGCAAGCTCGGCATCATCGAGGCGCTCGATCGCACCACCGGCGAGTGGCTGTGGGCAAAGCAGACCGTGCCGCAGAACGTGGTCGCCGCGATCGACGCAAAGACCGGCGAGAAGACGATCAACCAGGACGCCGTCCCACATATCGGCAAGACAACGGTGAATTGTCCTGCCGATCCGGGCGGCCGTGGCTGGCCGGCCACAGCCTATAACCCGAACACCCAGACCTTGTTCCTGCCACTCAATGAATTCTGCTCCAACACCACGCCGACGCCGCTCGATCCTGGCCAGGCCTACACAGGCGGCGGCCGCGCCATCTTCGCGCGCATTTTGGTCCCGGGCAGCGACGGAAATGTTGGTAGGATCGACGCGATCAAGTTGACCGACCGCTCGACCACCTGGTCGTTCCGCCAGCGTGCACCGGCCACCGGTGCGGTACTGCCGACCGCGGGCGGCGTCGTGTTCGCCGGTGCATGGGACCGCAACTTCCGCGCCTGGGACGACGCCACGGGCAAGGTGCTCTGGCAGATTCGCACCAACAATGCGATCAATGGTTTCCCGGTCAGCTACAGCGTGAACGGCAAGCAGTATGTGGCGGTGTCGGTCGGCAACGGTTCGAGCCAGGCCAAGGCGCTCGCGACGCTGACGCCCGAACTCACTGTACCGGACGGTGGATCAGTGCTGTGGGTCTTCGCTCTGCCCGACAAGAAGTAGAGCTTCACGCGGGTGCGGGGCGAGACCATTTCTGGCCGTCCCGCCACTCCCCGTCACGGGCGCAAAGCGCTTGCGGTTCGGGGACGGCTGCGCCAGTTCCTGCAATTCGCGGCAATTGTTCTGTGCCTGAACAGCGCTCCGGCGTCCGCCGACACGCCGTTTGTCGTCGATGACTGGCGGTTCGGCACACACGAGACCAACTCCGCCCTCCGCTACTGCATCGACCGGCGCGACCCCGACTGGCCGGTCGCACAAAAGATCGCCGCCGCCGTGGCCGGCGCACTGCTGCTGCAAGGGAAGGAATACCTGATTGCCGACGACCTGAAGACGGCTGACATGTCGGGGGAGGATCTGGACGATACGTACCGGATGCTGATCGACCGCTGCGATGTGTTCTTTGGATTCAAACTGGTGCCGGACGCCTATCCGGCGTGGGTCACCATCACACGCCCCTATTATCGAAGTTCCTATGTCTATGTGGTCGCCGATCCCGCCTGGAAGTCGCTGGCGGACATGCCGACCACGCACGCGATCGGCGCCACTGTCGGCACCGTCGCGGACA